>JBAUXQ010000983.1:0-3037 GCA_049584355.1 Roseiarcus sp.
GGCCGTGGGCGCGCGGCCTCGCGCCGATTGCCCGGCGAACCGGCTCAAGCCCAGCCGACGTTCGAGACGCCGCGCGGCCAGCCGATCGAGCCGAGCGAAGCCGAAGCGCTGGCCAATCCGCGCTCGCGCTCGGCCAAGCTGCGCTTCGGCCTGCGCACCGGCGCGCCGCCGCAAAGAATGGACGAAACGATCGAGGCGCTGGCGCGACTGCCGGCGCGGAGGGGGAGATGAATCTGATGTGGCGTCTCATGCACGGGCTCGCGATCGCTGCGCTGATCGGATCGGCCGCCTACGTTTATGGCGTCAAGTACCAGACGATCTACGCCTCCGAGCAATTGGTGAAGACGCGCCACCTGATCGACAAGGAGAAGGACGCGATCAGTCTCCTGCGAGCCGAATATGCGCATCTCGCCCGGCCGGACCGGATACAGGCGCTCGCGGACTCCAAGCTCGCCCTCCAGCCGCTGGCGCTGAGCCAGATCGCGGCGATCGACGAATTGCCCGACGCCCAGCCCAAGATCGACTCGATTGGCCGCACCCTCGAATCGCTCGGATTCACGGCTGACAACTCCACCCCGGCGGTCACCGCGGCCGACTCGACGCCCCCGGTGAGGTGACGGAATGGCCGCAACCCCGATCGATCCCGGCGCGAAGCCCAAGGCCCGCAAATGGGAGCGCTACAATCCCGCGAATGTGCTGGCTGACGCGGCAATCGCGCGGCTGCGGCGAGTGTTGCCGAAGAATTTCGGCGTCAATCTCGGGCCGCGCTCCGGGAAGGCGGCGCGGCCGTCGACCAACGCGAAGCTGAAAGCCTTCGCGCGGGAACTCCTGTCGACGCGGCTCGACCGCTCGGGCGCGCGCATCCGCACCCTCGCGCTCGGCCTGTTCGTGGCTTATGCCGCGATCGGCGCGAAGCTGCTCGCGCTCGGCCTCTCGCATGATCCGCCGCAGACGCTCAAAGCCGCGGCCGATGACGCGGTCTCCGGCGCCAGGCCCGATTTGCTCGACCGCAACGGCGCCATCCTCGCCACCGACGTCAAGACGATGTCCGTGTTCGCCGAGCCGAACCGCATCATCGACATTGACGAAGCGGTCGAGCTCATCACCGCCGTGCTCCCCGACGTCGACGCGAAGGAGCTGCGCGAGCGGTTGGCTTCGAAAAAGGGCTTCATCTGGGTCAAGCGCCAGATCACGCCGAAGGAGCAGGCGGAAATCTTTCATCTCGGCCTGCCGGGCGTCGGCTTCCTGCCGGAGAACAAGCGCGTTTATCCGAACGGACCGATCGGCGCGCACGTGATCGGGTTCGTCGACAAGGATAACGTCGGCATCGCCGGCATGGAGAAATATCTCGATGAGCAGAGCCTGACCGATCCTCATGTCGCGGGCTTCACTGTCGACCCCGCCAGCCTGAAGCCGGTCAGGCTCTCCCTCGACCTCAAGGCGACGCATGCGCTCCGCGACGAGCTCCTCGCCGGCCTCGACCGCTTCCACGCCAAGGCGGCGGCCGGAATGATCGTCGACGTCAATACCGGTGAAGTGCTGGCGCTCGAATCGATACCCGACTTCGATCCGAACGATCCCGGCGACGTGCGCGATCCGACCAAGATCAACCGCATCAGTGTCGGCGTCTACGAAATGGGCTCGACCTTCAAGGCGCTCTCGCTCGCGATGGCGCTCGAATCCGGCAAGGTCAATCTCGGCTCGCATGTCGACGCGCGCGACAGCTTGCGTTACGGGCGATTCACGATTCACGATTTTCACGCCACCCATCGCGTGCTGACGGTGCCGGAAGTGTTCACCCATTCCTCGAACATCGGCGCCGCGCGGCTGGCGCTGATGGTTGGCATTGAGGGCCACAAGGCCTTCTTGAAGAAGATGGGCCAGCTCGACCGGTTGCGCACCGAATTGCCGGAGAGCGCCGAACCGCTGGTGCCCAAGCACTGGGCGCTTCTCAACACGATGACCATCGCCTTCGGTCAGGGGCTCAATGTTGCTCCCATTCAGGCGGTGATGGCGGTCTGTGCGCTGGTCAACGGCGGCGAGATGATGACGCCGACCTTCCTGCCCCGCACCGAGGAGGAGGCCGAAAAGGTCAGCCATCGGGTGATCAGCGAACAGACGTCAGAGTCCATGCGCTACCTGATGCGCTCCAATGCGACCCATGGGTCCGCCAGTTTCGCCAACATTCCCGGCTATTACGTCGGCGGCAAGACCGGGACCGCCGACAAGATCATCCACGGTCACTATTCGGAAAACAAGGTTTTCACCACCTTCATGGCGATCACGCCGGCCGACAAGCCGAAGTACCTCTACCTGACCATTTACGACGATCCCATGCCCGCGCCGGAGGACCATGGATTCCATACCGCCGCCTATAACGCCGGGCGGGTCGCCGGCGCGCTGATCCGTCGCGTCGAGCCGCTGATGGGCGTGGCGCCGATGAAGGAGCCGCCAAATCAGCCATTCCCCATCATCGCCCGACTGGGGTATGGAGCCGACGCCGACAAGACCGGCAAGGAGTGAGCTTGAGGGCGATGAGACGGCTTGGCGACATCCTCGAGCTCAAGGACGCTGACGGCGCTCTCGCGTCGCGGGCTATCGCCGGGCTCGCCCTGGACAGCCGCAAGATCGCCCGCGGCGACCTCTTCTTCGCGCTCTCAGGCGCCAAGGACGACGGCCTCAAGCATGTCGGCGAGGCGCTGGCCAAAGGCGCTGCTGCGATCGTCGCCGAAAGCTGGACGGAAACGCCCGGCGCCGCGTTCGTCAAGGTCGCCGACGCCCGCGCCGCCCTCGCTCGCGCCGCCGCGCGCTTTTATCCGCGCCAGCCCGAGACCATCGTCGCGGTCACCGGCACCAGCGGAAAAACCTCGGTCGTCGCCTTCGTGCGCCAGATCTGGCAGGCGCTACGCTATGAATCCGCTTCGATCGGGACGCTCGGCGTCGTCTCGCGCCCGCTGACCGTCTACGGATCGTTGACCACCCCGGACCCGATCGCGCTCCATGAGCTCCTCGACCGGCTCGCCGCAAGCGGCGTCAC
>JBAUXQ010000984.1:0-5282 GCA_049584355.1 Roseiarcus sp.
GGCGCGACGGCGCCGCTGGCCGTGCTGGCGGCAGGCGTCGTTGCGACCTGCGGAAACGGCTCGAAAGAATTGGCGACCGCGATCGCAACCCGATCGAGCTGAGCCGCCTGGGACGAGGGATAGGCGAAGGTGAAGCCGCGGATCGGCGGACTCGCCGCCGCGTTCTTGTCGAATCGTGTGTAGAAGTTCGACGCTCCGTCCTGCCCCGAGACGACGAAAAACGCGTCGGGCTTGATCGCCTTGTAGGCAATCTTGCGGGCCGGCGTCACAGCGGTGAGGCGCGCGTAGAGGGCGCTCAAGTCGGGGTCGGCGCTCGAGGCGAACTCAAGCCTCACTCCGGAGCGCGCGCTCAGCAATTTGGCCGGCGCGCCGATCCTCGCGCCGCCCTTGGCGTCGCTGACGATTTGGAACCCGACCGCGTCGCGCGCCTTCTGGGCGCTGGCCAGCAACGCCTGGACCTCGAGCGCCGACAGCGCCCCGTCTTGAGGCGCCTTGACGCTCGCCTGGTAGGCGAGAATCGCGTTGCGCGTTCCCCTGCCGAAGTCGCCGTCGACCACGCCATTGTAGAATCCGAGCCAGACCAGCGCGTCCTGCGCCGCCTTGCGGGTTGACTCTGGCAAGGCGAGGAACGCCGCCTTCTGCGCCGCCAGCGCAGCATCGGCCGAAGAGGCCGACGCGGGTGGAGGCTGGGCGTCGGCCAACCGTCCGGCGACGAGCAGGATCGTGAGGGCCGCTATAGCCCGGGCAATAACCAAACGAGAGCTCGTTCGTTGCATGCTTTGCCTCTGAGCAGACGATTGTGGTCGAGCTCATCGATCATGCTACCATTCAGGTCGCGGCATCAACACTCGTCGCTAACCTCCCGCTGCAGGGCTATGCCGGCGCGGCGGGCGGCGGCGCATCGCCCTGGGAGGCGGACCCATGCTTCAGGCTCTGCGCTCGCTCGCCGTCCTTCTGCTCCTGGTCGCGACCGCCGCCGGCGCCGCCGAGATCAAACCGTTCGCGCGCGAGGACATGGCGAGCGATGCGGTGCGCCTGACGGAGGCCTTGCGCATCGCTACGGCTTCGATCGGCGCTGAGGTCAAGGACAAGACGCCAGATCAGTTGCGCAAGGGAGCCGCCGCCGCGGTCGCCAAGGCCGACTTCGGCGCCGCCGAGAAGCTCGCCGGCGCGGCGATCACCGCCGCTCCCAAGGACCCGGTCAACTGGCTCGCTTACGCTGACGTCGCGGTCAAGGCTGACGATGCGAAGGCGGATGACCGCTATGACCTCGTCACCCGCGGGGCGACCGCCGCCTATGCCGCGTATCTGCGCTCGGCGACGCCCGACGCGCAGGCCGCGGCTCTCACCGTGCTCGCCGATCTTCTGGCGCGCCACGAGCTGTGGCGCCCGGCGCTCGACGCGCTGAAAGCTTCGCTCGACCGGCGCGACGCCATCGACGTGCGCAAGACCTACGAGGCGATGCGGGACGAGCATGGCTTCCGCATTCTCGATTACAAGGTCGACAATGAATCGACTTCGCCGCGCGTCTGTTTCAACTTCTCCGAGCAGCTGGCGCGCAAGACGGATTTTTCGCCCTATGTCGCGGTTTCCGGGTCGTCGAACACCGCGATCTCGAACGAGGACCAGCAGATCTGCGTCGAGGGGCTGAAGCACGGCGAGCGTTATGCGATCGTGCTGCGGCAGGGCCTGCCCTCGGCGGTCGGCGAATCCCTGCTGAAGTCAGCCGATTACGAGATCTACGTACGTGACCGCTCACCGCAAGCGCATTTCGCCGGTCAGGCATACGTGCTGCCGCGCCAGGGTCAGCAGGGCGCGCCGCTCGTCACCGTCAACACGTCAAAGGTCTCGATCGACGTCTATCGCGTCGGCGACCGCAACCTGCTGGCGACCGTCAACCGCGACGATTTCCTGAAACCGATCGATTCGTCGCGGGCCGAGGAGATCGCGTCGCAGGATGGGGCGAAAATCTGGACCGGCTCGATGGACGTCGCCTCCGCGCTCAACCAGGACGTCGTCACCGATTTTCCGGTTCTCGACGCGGTCGGCAAGCTCGAGCCCGGCGTCTATGTCATAACCGCACGGCCGTGGAAGGGTTCTGCCAACCCTGCCGACTCGGACCAGGGCGAGACTGTGCAGCTCGCCGCGCAATGGATGGTGGTCTCCGATCTCGGCCTGTCCGCAATCTCCGGCGATGATGGCGTGCACGCGCTCGTGCAATCGCTGGGCTCCGCCGCGCCGCTCTCCGGCGTGGCGCTTAAGCTCGTCGCGCGCAACAATGAAGTGCTGGCGGTGAAGACCACCGGGGCCGACGGGCGGGTCGATTTCGATCCGGGCCTCGCGCGCGGCAAGGGGGGCTCGGCGCCGGGCCTTGTGGTCGCGACGCTCGGCGACGACTACGGCTTTCTCAGCCTCGCCCAGAACGCCTTCGACCTCACCGATCGCGGGGTCGCGGGGCGCGATCCGCCGGGCGGCCTTGACGCGTTCCTTTATACCGAGCGCGGCGTTTACCGCTCCGGCGAGACCGTGTTCGTCACCGCCCTGCTTCGCGACTCGAAGGGCGTGGCGAAACCAGGCCTGCCGCTGACGCTGATCGTCAAGCGGCCGGACGGGGTCGAGTACAAGCGCGCGACCCCGGCCGACGAGGGACTCGGCGGGCGCTCCTTCGCCATCCCGCTGCTCTCCGGCTCGGCGGCGGGAAAATGGTCGATCGAAGCCTACGCCGACCCGAAAGGCGACAGCATCGGCCGGGTCGAGTTCCTGCTCGAGGATTATATTCCCGAGCGGCTCGACTTCACCCTGAAGCCGATGAAGCCGATTATCGATCCCGGCGAACCGGTCGAGCTCTCGCTCGACGCGAGGTTCCTCTATGGCGCGCCGGCGAGCGGGCTCGACGTGACGGGCGCTATACGCCTCGAGGCGGTCGAGGGCGCGGCGCTGAACGGCTATCCCGGCTATGTCGGCGGTCTTTCCGACGACGATTTCACCACCGTCGAAAGCCAGTTCACCGACAAGGTTCAGACCGACGCCAAGGGCCACGCCGACCTTTCGGTCGAGCTGCCCGAAGGCTCGAGCACCCGCCCGCTCGAGGCCAAGCTGATCGTCGACGTCGCCGAGCCGGGCGGGCGCACGGTCGAGCGCACCGTCACCCTGCCGGTCCGGGCGAAGAGCGTGACGGTCGGCGTCAGACAAGACTTCGACGCGTCGTTGAGCGCCGGCGACGTCGCGAGGTTCCAGGCGATCGCGGTCGCGCCCGATGGCGGGCGCGTCGCGCGGAAGGGCGCGGAATGGTCGCTCTATCAGGTGACCAACGACTACCAGTGGTTCAACGCCGACGGCCGCTGGAGCTACGAGCCGGTGAAGTCGTCGAAGCGCATCGCGAGCGGAACGGTCGACATCGGCGCCGACGCGCCGGCCAAATTCTCGAGCGCCGTCGGCTGGGGCGCGCATCGGCTCGACATCAAGACGCTGGACGGCGAGGAGACGAGCGTCGCCTTCGACGTCGGCTGGTCGGGAACGGCGAGCGCCGACACGCCCGACAATGTCGTTGTGACGCTCGACAAGACGAACTACGCGCCCGGCGAGGAGGCGAAGCTTCGCATCGCCTCGGCCTTCGCCGGCAAGGCGACGGTCGCGCTCATCGGCGACCATGTCGAGCGCTTCATCGACGTTGATCTCGTCGCCGGCGACACTGTCGTGCCGTTCCCGGTCGGCGCCGACTGGGGGCCGGGCGCCTACGCCGTGGCGCTGACCCACCGCCCGCTCGACGTCAGCGCCAAACGCATGCCGGGCCGCGCCATCGGCGTCGCCTGGTTCGCCATCGATCGAGACGCGCATAATCTCGACATCGCGCTCGACGCCCCGCAACTGGCGCGGCCGCGCCAATCAATGACGGTTCCGGTGAAGGTCGCGGGCCTCGCGCCGGGCGAGGAGGCGTTCGTGACCGTCTCGGCGGTCGATGTCGGCATTCTCAATCTGACAGGGTTCAAGACGCCCGACCCGGCCGGCTACTTCTTCGGCCAGCGCAAGCTGCCGGTCGAGGTTCGCGATCTCTGGGGCATGCTGATCGACGGAATGCAGGGCGCAGCCGGGACGATCCATTCCGGCGGCGACACTGGCGGCCTCGAAGGCAATCTGCCGACGCAGGAACCGCTGGCGCTGTTCTCCGGCGTCGTCAAGCTTGACGGCGAGGGCAAAGCCACTGCGTCGTTCGATCTGCCGGCGTTCAACGGATCGGTGCGGCTGACCGCCGTCGCGTGGTCGAAGGACAAGGTCGGATCGGCTCAAGCCGACGTGACGGTGCGCGATGCGGTCGTCGTCGCCGCGACCCTGCCGCGCTTCCTCAATGTCGGCGACCGCTCAGAAATGCATATCGACATCGACAATGTCGAGGGCGAGGCGGGCGATTACACGCTCGACCTCGACATTCATGGGCCGCTGACCGCGGACGCGGACGCGATGAGGAAGACGGTCCGCCTCGATGCGCATCGGCGCCAGTCGCTGTCGATGCCGATCACGGCGGCCGGCGTCGGCTCGGCCGGACTGGCCCTCAGGCTGACCGGGCCGAAGACCGATCTCACGCAACAATTCAAGCTCGCCCTCGCCTCCGGCGCCCCTGACGCCTACCGGCGCACGGTGACGCCGCTGCCGGGCGGCGCGACTACGACGATTTCCGGCGACCTCATCGCCGACTTCATTCCGGGGACCGGTTCGATTGCGATCTCGGCTTCGCCGTTCGGCGCCCTCGACGCGCCGGCGCTGCTCCTTGCGCTGCAACGCTACCCTTACGGCTGCTCGGAGCAGACGGTGAGCGTCGCCATGCCGCTCCTGTACGCCAACCGGCTGGCCTCGATCGAGCATCTCGATATCGATCCTGATCTTGACGGGCGGATCAAGCAGGCGATCGAGCGCGAACTCAGCCGCCAGAGCGCGAGCGGCGCGTTCGGCATGTGGAGCGCCGACAGCAACGATGACGATCCCTGGCTCGACGCCTTCGTCACCGATTTCCTCACTCGCGCCCAGGAGCGCAGTTTCGCGGTGCCGCAGCAGGCGTTTGATCAGGCGCTCGACCGGCTGCGCAACGAGGTCGTCAACGCGCCGGAGCCCAGCAAGGACAACGCCGAGGCGTTGGCTTACGCGCTTTATGTTCTCGCCCGCAACGGGCGCCCGGTGATCGGCGATCTGCGCTATCTCACCGACGCCAAGCTTGAGGCCTTCGCAACCCCGCTCGGCAAGGCCCAGCTCGCCGCGGCGCTGGCCATGCTCGGCGACCGGGCGCGCGC
>JBAUXQ010000985.1:0-9868 GCA_049584355.1 Roseiarcus sp.
TCCTCGAACCCCATCAGCCGGTTCATCTCGGCGAATGAATAGAGCGGCGCGGGTGAGCCGAGCGAGGCGCCGGTGTCGCGGATATGGGCGTAGACCGTATTGAGCGCCGCCGCGGCGCTCAATAGCCCGGCGACCGGATAGATGGCGAGCGCGTAGCCGATCTCAGCCAGGCGCGCGTTGCCCAGCATCGGCGTCCGCCCGCCCTCGACCATGTTGGCGACGAGCGGCATGTCGCCAAGCTCCCGGCCGATCTCCACCATTTCCGCTTCGCTTTCCGGCGATTCGACGAACAGCATATCCGCTCCCGCTTCGGCGTAGGCCCGCGCCCGTCGGATGGCTTCGGCGAGCCCGAGTGAGCCGCGGGCGTCGGTGCGGGCGACGATGAGAAAATCAGGGCTCGTTCGCGCTTCGGCCGCGACCGCGATCTTGCGGACCATATCGTCGGCGGAAACGACCCGCCGGCCGGGCGTGTGGCCGCACTTCTTGGGGAATTCCTGGTCCTCGAGCTGGATCGCCGCCGCGCCGGCGCGCTCGTAGCCGCGAACGGCATGGCGCACGTTCAATAACCCGCCGTAGCCGGTATCGCCGTCGGCGATGAGCGGCGTCTCGGACATCCGAGCCATCGCTTCGACCCGACCGACCATGTCGGCGTAGCTCGCGAGCCCGGCGTCGGGCAGCCCAAGATGGGAGGCGACCGTTCCGTACCCTGTCATGTAGAGAGCGTCGAAACGCATCGCCGCCGCCATCCTGAGCGAGACCATGTCATACACGCCGGGCGCCGCGATCACTCGGTCCCTGGGGCGCGTGTTGAGGACGTCGATAAGCTTGCGCATGGGGCTTTCACCTGAGCTCACGTTCGCCGGACGAGTTGACGACCGGCCGGCGGCTGACCATTGTGTTGGCGCCGGGAGGCGCGGGCGCGCAAGTCTCCGGCGAACAATGATTCGAGGGAGGGGAACGCCATGACGATTGTCAAGCACAGCATCGACGCCGAAACGGCCGAAAAGGCCGTGGCGGCCGCGGCGAAAAAGGCCGCTGAGCTGAAGCTCAAGATGTGCATCGCGGTGACCGACGAGGCCGGCGATCTGAAAGCGTTTCTCCGCATGGACGGGGCGCCGAAGCTGTCGATCGATATCGCGACCAACAAGGCTTACACCGCGGCGTCATTTTCGATGCCGACCCATGCATGGTTCGAATTCATCAAGAATGATCCGCCGCTCCTGCATGGCATCACCCATACGCCGCGCCTTGTGGTGTTCGGCGGGGGTTTTCCCATCACGCTCAAAGGCGAGATTGTCGGCGCGGTCGGACTGAGCGGCGGGCACTACAGCCAGGATATGGAGTGCGCCCGGGCGGCGCTCCAAGCGATCGGCGCCGAGGCCGCCTAGAGCAGGTTCGATACAACGAGCTGCGCCCGTCATTCCAGAGCCCGCGGCCTCCGAGACCCCGTCTCGCGACGCCCTCATGGCCAAATTGTCGGTGGGAAAGTCGCCAACGCCCCTCGCGCAGCGCCTTGTCATCCGCGAGATTTGCGCCTGAGTATCCAAGGTCGGCTGCTCTTCGAAGAAATGGAGCGGCCCCTGAGAAGGTTCCGTTTCGGCCAAGCCGCGGGCTTCCCGGCGGCGGTGTCCAGGATGGAGGAACGGGATGCTGGTCCGTGGCGCGGCCGCTTCCATCATCATCCTACTGGCCGCGTCTGCGGCGCTCGCCGCCGACGCGGCGCCCGGAGACATATCCGCGCCGTTGCAGCAATCACAGGGCGCAACCCAAATTCCGCCGGCGCCGGTCGTCTCGGCTTTAAGCGCCTCGATGAGCGGCCCTGGGCCGTTTCCAGTCCTCTCAGCGCTGCCGGCGGATTATTTCGCAACGACGCCATATCTTCTCGGCGAATGGCCGGGCATCCGCTCGAAGCTGGCCGATCTCGGCATCCAGGTCTCGCTCACCGGCGTCGACGAAGCGGTCATGAACCTCTCCGGCGGCCTGCGCCAGAACGCTCAGGAGGCCGGACAGGTCGCCTTGCAGGCTCAATTCGACCTGCAAAAAAGATTGGGCCTGACCGGCGCCAGCATCCTGATGACGCTGGTCAGCCGCTGGGGCCGGGACGCCGCTACGGACGCAGGCATCCCCGCGCTTCAGCTCCTCAACGAAGTCTACGGGCGCGGAAACATACTCCGCCTGGAGGAATTGGCCTGGAATCAAAAGCTGTTCGACGACCGGATCGAAATCACGGCGGGGCGCCTCGCGTTCGGCGACGAGGTCTTCAGCTTCCCTTGCGATTTCATCAATCTGACCTTCTGCCCCGGGCAGCCGGGCAACCTGGTCGGCGACTACATCTACAACTGGCCGGTCAGCCAGTGGGCCGCGGTCGGGCAACTCAATTTTGGGTCCCAGGGCTATCTCAAGGCTGGCATTTTCGACTCGAACCCGGCCTATCTCAACACCACGCCCAACCCCGCCCTTTGGCCAACCGCGCCGGAGAACTCGCAGGGCGTCATTGTTCCCGCCGAAGTCGCCTGGACGCCAAAATTTGGCGCGCTTCAGGGGAGCTACCAGGTCGGAGGCTGGTGGAACAACAGCGCGGCGCCGAACGTCGCGACCAGCATCAACGGAGAGCCAATACTGGTCTCAGGACTTCCCGCGCTTCCCGGACACGGACGCTACGGGTTTTCCACCGTGTTGCAGCAGCAACTCACTCACGATCCCGCGAATGCGGACCCGAAGAACGGCTTGAACGCCTTTGTCCTCGCTACTTACGCCGATCGTCGCACATCGATGCTGGATTATCAGATCTTCTGGGGAGTGGTGCAATATGGCCTCGGGCCCTGGAGGCCCAAGGACGGCTTTGGGATTGCGGTCGGAACGACGCACGTGAATCCAAATGTCGCCGATGCGCAGATCCTGGCCAACACCCTGGGCGTCGGCCCAGGCTACGTGCAGCGCAGCGAGTACGTGACGGAAGCCTGGTACGGATGGCAAGCCGCTCCCTGGCTGAACTTAAAGCTCGATGCGCAATACCTCATCACTCCAGGCGGCTATACGACCCCGACGAATCGCAACGCGTTTGTGCTGGGTGTTAGAACGACGATCGCTTTCTGGTAGGAGTATCGGAGATCTCGGTCAGGGCGATCGGTTGGTCGACCGGCCGCAAGACCTTACCGCCTCGACGGCTTTGCCGGAGGCGCAACGGATTGGGGGGAGATTGTGGCGACGCAGCGCACAGCATCGGGCGGCCCCAGTGGCGATTCGGGCGCCAAGCTTCCCGATCCGGTACCCGATCGACTTCCCTTCGGCCGCGCCGCGAGCGTCATCGCGGTCATCCTGCTCGCCGGCGCCCTCTTCGGCTACGACCAGGGCGTCATTTCGGGCGCGCTCCTTGGCGTCCAGAAGGCGTTTGCGGTCGGCGCGCTTGCGCTCGAAATCGTGACCAGCTGGGTAACGCTCGGGGCCATGTTCGGATCGCTCGCCGGCGGCTATGTCGCCGACCATTTCGGTCGCAAGCGCGCTCTCTTCGCCGCCGCGGCGCTCTTCATCATCGGCGCGGCGGTTGAGGCGTTGGCGCCGAATGTGCCGGTTCTCGTCTTCGGCAGGCTCCTGGCCGGCTTTGGCGTCGGTGTCGCCGCGGTCGCGGCCCCGCTTTATGCAGCGGAACTCGCCCCGACCGCGCAGCGGGGGCGGTTCGTCTCGTCCTATCAACTCGCAATCACCATCGGCATCTTTCTCGCTTACCTCGTGGACCAGGCGCTTGCCGGCCCCGGAGGCTGGCGAGCGATGTTTGCGGTCTCGGCTGTCGCCGGCGTCCTACTCGCGCTCGCTGTTCTGACCGCTCTTGAGTCGCCGCGCTGGCTCGTCAAGTCCGGCCGTCCCGATGACGCCCGCCGCAATCTCGTCGCTCTCGGGGCCGAGAACGACGCCGACGCGAGGCTTGCCGCAATAAAGGCGGCGTTGCGCGCCGAGCACGAAACAGCGTCGTGGTCGGACGTGTTCGAGCGGCGCTGGCGCACGCCGCTCAAAATCGGCCTCGGGCTTGCGGTCCTCCAGCAAATCACCGGCATCAACGCGATCATCTATTATTCCGACAACATCTTCGCCGCCGCCGGTTTCACGACGCCCGCGGCCCAGACCGCAGCCACCACCTGGGCGATCGGCGCCGTCAACGTGCTCTCGACGTTCATCGCCATCGCTTATATCGATCGACTCGGCCGCCGCCCGCTCTTGATCGCGGGGCTCATCGGCATGGGGCTGAGCCTCGCCACGGTTGGGTTCGCATTCGAGCAGTCGGGCGGCGCGGTGAAGGACGCTGGAGGGGCGACGGGCGTCGTCACGCTGGTTGCGCTTGTCGTATTCATCATCTCGTTCGCATTCTCCCTCGGCCCGGTGACCTGGACGGTCATCAACGAGATTTATCCCGGCGAGGTGCGCGGCAGGGCGGTTGCGGTGGCGACCGCGGTCAACTGGGCCGCGGCGTTCCTGGTCAGCGAGTTCTTCCTCACGGTCGTCGACGCGATCGGCCAAGCGTACACCTTCTGGCTGTTCGCCGCCTTCTGCATCCTCGGGCTCTTTTGGGTGTACGTCGGCGTGCCGGAAACGCGGCATCGCTCGCTCGAGGAAATCCAGGCGTCGTGGGGCGCCCCGACGGCTCGCCGGTAGCCGCAAACGCCGTGGCGCGCGGGTTCAAGAGCCCGCACAGCCGCCGCTGCTGGCATACATCGGCGAGGACGGCTGCGTTGTGTCAGGCCGCAACGCCCTTTACTCCGCGGCCTCTTTCGCCTTTTCTTCGTTAGGCTTTTCCTTCTCCTTCGGCTGATGCCCGAGGGCCTTCTCCCGCGCCATCAGCGCGGCGTGGTCGCGGGCCAGGAAGGTGTAGACCGCGGGCGTCACGAAGAGGGTGAAAAGGGTCCCGATCGCCATGCCGGCGAAGATGGTGATGCCGATCGCGAAGCGGGAGCGGGCGCCGGCGCCGGAAGCGAAGATGAGCGGGATCATGCCGACCACCATCGCCCCGGTCGTCATCAGAATGGGCCTCAACCGAACCGCCGCCGCCTCCTCGATCGCGCTCCGCCGCGTGTGGCCGCGGGTCTCCTGCAGCCGGTTGGCGAAATCGACCATCAGGATGCCGTGCTTGGAAATGAGGCCGATCAGCGTCACAAGGCCGATCTGCGAATAGATGTTGATGCTGGCGAAGCCGAGGAAGCCGCCGATGTTGAGCGGCAACAGCGCCCCGAACAGCGCCGTCGGCAGGGCGATGAGAATGATGAGCGGATCGCGGAAACTCTCGTATTGCGCCGCCAGCACCAGATAGATGACGATCAGCGCGAACGCGAACACGTAGACCAGCGCATTGCCTTCCTGCTCGTACTGGCGCGAATCGCCCTGAAAGTCATAGGAGTAGCCCTCGGGAAAAATCTCCTGCGATTTGGCCTTGAGGAAATCGAGCGCTTCGCCGAGAGTGCGGCCGGGGAACGGCACGCCCGAGAGGGTGGCGGAATTGAGCTGCTGGAAGCTGGTCAGCGCGTTCGGCTGCACCTCTTCCGAGACGCTCGCCACCGCCGACAGCGGCACGAGCTCGCCGTTGCTGGTCTTCAATTGATAGCGGGTCAGCCAGTCGGGCGTCAGGCGAAACTCGCGCGGCGCCTGTGGAATGACCTGGTAGCTGCGGCCATAGAGGCTGAACAGATTGACGTAGTTCCCGCCGAGCATCGTCGCCAGCGCCGTGCCGACGTCGGCCATGTTGACGCCGATGCGGTTGGCCTTGTCGGCGTCGACCCGGAACACGTATTGCGGCGTATCGAACTTGAGATCGACGTCGGTGAACAGGAAGAGGCCGCTTTCCCGCGCCGCCTGCTGCATCTTGATCGCGACGTCGGCGAGGGTCGCGTAGTCGCCGGTGGTCCGGATCACGAACTGCATCGGATAGCCGCCGGTCGAGCCGGGCAGGGCGGGCGGCGAAAAGGCCTGGACCTGCGCCTGCGGCACGGCGAGGAATTTCGGTCCGAGCTCGGTCAGCACCTGCTTTTGGTTCTTTGTCCGCTCGTCCCAGGGCTTGAGGAGAAAGCCGGCGAAGGCGCCGCGCACGCTAGGAAAGCCGTTGATGGTGAACACATGCGAGATTTCGGGGATCCCCTTGATCTGCGCGAATAGGCGGTCGGTCGCCCGCTCGGTATAGTCGAGGTTGCCGACCTGCGGCGTCTTGATCAGCGACAGCAGGACGCCTTGGTCCTCCTCGGGAGCGAGCTCGCGCGGGGTCGAGGCGTACATGACGCCGGTCAGCGCCAGCACGCCGACCAGGATGAGGATGGTCAGGGCGCGGAAGTTGAGCGTGCTGTGGAGACGGCGCTTATAAGCCCGCCGAAGCGCGAGGAACGAGCGGTCGAGCGTCCGGGCGAACCAGCTCTCGCTCTTTTCGTGGCGCAGGAGCTTCGAGCACATCATCGGCGACAGCGTCAGCGCAATGAAGCCGGAGACGATGACGGCGCCTGCGAGAGTGAAGGCGAATTCGCGGAAGAGGACGCCGGTCACGCCGGAGACGAACCCGATCGGCGCATAAACCGCCGCCAGCGTGATCGTCATCGCGATGATCGGCAGCGCGATTTCGTGCGCGCCCCTTATCGCCGCATCGAACGGCGTCATCCCCTCCTCGATGTGGCGATGAATGTTCTCGACCACCACGATCGCGTCGTCGACGACGAGCCCGATGCCGAGCACCAGCGCGAGCAGCGTGAGCAGGTTGATCGAATAGCCAAGCGCCATGAGCGCGATCATCACCCCGACCAGCGAGAGCGGAATGGTGACGATCGGAATGAAGGTCGAACGCAGATTGCCAAGAAAGAGGAAAATCACGACGATGACGATCGCCGCCGCCTCGATGAGGGTCTTGGCGACCTCGTAGATCGAGGCCCGGATGAAGGTCGTCGAATCATAGGCGATGGTCGCCCTCAAGCCGGCCGGCAACTGGCTCTGGATGCTCGGCATGATTTCGCGCACGCCATCAATCACGGTCAGCGGATTGGCTTCCGGCGTGCCATAGATGCCGACGAAGACCGCCTTTAGGCCATCGAATACCGACGACGAATCGACGCTCTGGGGCCCAAGCTCGATTTTCGCAACGTCGCCAAGGCGCACCAGCGCGTCGCCGTGGGGCGCGATCACCAGCTTGCCGAACGCCTTGGCGCTGTCGAGCGAGGTCAGCGCGTTGACGCTGATCTGGGTATAGTCGCTTTTCACCTCGCCGGCCGCGGTGGTGAAGTTGTTGGCGGCGAGCGCGGCGCGCACGTCGTTCGCGGTCACGCCGAGCGACGCCATCCGGGTCGGGTCGAGCCAGATACGCATAGCGAAGGTCTGGCCGCCGAGGATCTGGGCATTGGCGACGCCGTCGACGGTCTGCAGGCGCGGCTGGACGATGCGCGTCAGGTAGTCGGTGATCTGGGAGGAGGACATCACGTCCGAATTGAACGACAGGTACATCAGCGCGTAGCCCTGGCCGGTCTGCTTGACCACCTGCGGATCGTTGGCGTCGCGCGGAAGGAGGCCTCGCACCTGGTTGACCTTGGAGAGCGTGTCGGCCATCGCCCGGTCCGGGTTGGCGTCGAGACGCAGATTGAGAGTGATCGTCGAGACGTTCTGCTGCGAGGTCGAGACGAGCGTGTCGATGCCCTCGGAGCTGGCCACCGCCTGCTCGATCGGCGTGGTGATGAAGCCCTTGATCACGTCGGCCGCGGCGCCCGGGTAGGTCGTGGTGATAGTGATCGTGGTGTTCGAGGTCTCGGGGAACTGCCGCACTTGCAGCCGCAATCCGGCCATGGCGCCGATCAGCAGAATGAGCAGGCTGACCACGCTCGCCAGCACCGGCCGGCGGATGAAGAGATCGGTGAAGGCGTTCATGGGTTTTCCGTCACGGCCGGGGCGTCTCCGACGGGGCGGGAAGCGCGGGCGTCTCGTCAAGCGTGACCGGCGAATAGGCCTGGAGCTTGATCTGGCCGGCGGTCACCACGCGCTCGCCAGCCCGCAAGCCGTCCTCGATCGCCACCCTCTCGCCGCGCGCCGGTCCGACACGAACCACGCGCCGTTCGACGATGAGGCCGCTCGAACCGCCGCTCTCGCTTAAGCCGCCTTGCTCGCGCGCATGCGGCGCCGCGGTGACGACAAAGACGTCGTCGCCGTAGAGACTGTAGACGATCGCGGTGCGCGGCAGCGTCAGCACCGCGGCCGGCTCGCCGGTCGTGACGGTCAGATTGGCGAACATGCCGGGCAGGAGCTTGCGGTCCGGATTGGCGAACACGGCGCGGGCGGTGACGTTGCGCGATTCGGCGCTGACCCGCGCGTCGATCGCCTCGATCTTGCCCTCGAAACTACGGCCGGGGATGGCGTCGACCGTCATCCTGACCGCCTGACCGGTGGCCATCGAGTTCAACGCCTCCTCGGGCACGGGAAAGTCGGCGTAGATCGGGTCGAGCCGCTGCAGCGTCACGAGGCTCGTCCCCACCGCGACATATTGCCCAAGATCGACGTTGCGCAGTCCGAGCCGGCCAGCGAAGGGCGCCTTGATCGCCTTCTGGGCGATGACGGCGCGGGTCCGCTCGACGGTCGCGGCGGCCGAGTCGCGGGTTGCGATCGCCGTGTCGACGGCCGATTGGGGGGTGTTGCCCTGGGCGACGAGCGTCCTTTGGCGCGCGAGCGTCGAATCGGCATTTTTCAATTGCGCAAGGCCGTTGGCGAGGTCGGCCTGCTCGACCGAATCGTCGATGCTGATGAGGAGCGCGCCGGCTTCGACGTCGTCGCCCGATTCGAAATGGATCGCCGTCACGTCACCGGCGGCTTGCGGCGCGATGGCGACGCCCTGGATGGCGCGCAGCGTGCCGATCGCGGTCAGTTCGGGCCGCCATTGTTCGACCCTCGCCGCCTCGGCGGTCACGGTCGTCGGCTTCGGCGCGAACGCGGCGGTGATGAAGCCCTTGACCATCACCGGCTTGATGACGAACTGAAAATAGGCGAGCCCGCCGGTCAGCGCGGCCAGGAGAGCCAAAGCAACGACAAACACCACCGGCCGGCGAACCTTGAGCGGCAGCGAGCGAATGATGAGCAGCGCCGCGAAAATGGCGGCGGCCGCGCCGAAAGCGAGCGGGGGAAAGGGGGTGTGGATGAGCGCAAGCTGCGCCGCCGCGCCGAGCGCCGCCAGCGCCAGAGCGAGCAGAAACAGCAGCCAGTTGATAAACCGCTTCATCGGTCGCCTTTGATTCAGGCAGGGTTCTCACTGGCCTTTTGCAACATTTCGCCAGAGATTGGAACGACCGGGCGCCGGCTCACGGTTCGGAGCCGCTACGCCCTCTCGCCAGAGTTCGCCCGCCCCTTTATGGTTGGGGCGGCCGCAAGGAGCGGCCCGATTCGGGAGAAAAGACGCCATGATCAAGACGCTCGCGCTCGTCGCACTCGCCCTCGGCATCGCCGGGGCCCCGGCGCTCGCCTATGCCGACGACGCCTGCATGACCCAGGCTATGGACAAGAAGCTGGCCGGCGCCGCCAAGACCAGCTTCATGACCAAATGCGAAAGGACGTCCTGCGAGGGCCAGGCCAAGGACAAGAGCCTGCACGGCGCGGCGATGACCTCGTTCGTCAAGAAATGCACGAAGGACGCCATGACCATGTGACGAAAAGGCTCGCGGTCGCCGCTCTTTCCTGGGTCACTCTCCGCGCAGGACGTCATTGCGAGGAGCGCAGCGACGAAGCAATCCAGAGGCCGTAGGACCCCCTACGCTCTCCTGGATTGCTTCGCTTCGCTCGCAATGACGATCGCGGGTCGACCGAATTGCAACAGGCCCCGGGACGCCGAAATCGCCCGCGCCCCTCGGCCTCGTCCTGAGGCGCGCCGAAGGTG
>JBAUXQ010000986.1:0-15248 GCA_049584355.1 Roseiarcus sp.
CGAGGATGAGCGCGTCGGCGCCACAGTCCCTGGCGCGGGCGAACTTGCGCTCGGAGTCGCCCGGAACGAAGAGAAGCGAGCGCAGTCTCATGTCAGGGTCCAAGCTCTTGGATCAAACAAGCGCGGCAGCGAAGTTCTGAACCACGGGGTAGGCAATGGCCAAGCGAAAAGTGATCATCAGTTGCGCCATCACCGGCTCGATCCACACGCCGTCGATGTCGCCCTATCTGCCGGTGACGGCGGAGGAGATCGCCGCCTCGGCCCTGGGGACGGCGACGCCGGAAGAGGCGCGCGAAATCCTGGCGCTCAAGGGCGGCGACCGGGTCGGGTTCTGATCGCCGGCCTCGCTCTGACTCTCCTTCTTGCCGCGCGCTTCTCGGCTCCAGCGGGAACCTTCCGGCTCGCGACCGCGTTTCGGGTCATCGATCGTCCAGGAGGAACACCGATGAATACCCGCGCAAAACTTGTCGTTCTCGCTTCCGCAGGGCTTGCCCTCGTCGGCATGTCGTCGCTCAGCGCTTCGGCGCGCATCATCTGCAATGACGATGGAGACTGCTGGCATTCGCCAGAGGCGTACGTCTATCCGCCCGCCGCCGGCATAATCATCCATCCAGACGATTGGCGGTGGAAGGAAGGCGAGCATTACGCCTGGAAGGAGCATCAGGGCCGCGGCTATTGGCATGGCGGCGAATGGCGCGCGTTCTAAGCCTGAGCGGGCGTCTCCCAAGCAAGAAGAGGCTCCATTCTCCGGAGCCTCTCCCCTTTTTCAGGAGCGGCTGATGTCCCAGCCCAAGCGGACGAAGAAGTGGTCGGCTGAAGTGACGGCCCATTCCGATGCGCTCGATCTCGAGCCCCACGTATTCAGTAAGGAAGATCCTTCGGAGATCGCCGAATCGCTGAAGCGGTCCGCCGAGTCGAGCGACCGTCGCAAGTCGGGCGCGTTTCGATCGGCCATGTCGATGCTGAACCTTTACATCAATCGGGCGGGTCGAAACTTGTCGCCGAGTCGAAAACGGACGCTCGAAAGAGCAAAAACGAAATTGCGCGGGCTGTTTGGCCGCAAGGCCTGAGCCTTTCGCCCGGCGCCCATTCGCGGGGACCTTTAACCATGAGCAGTCGTTCTCAACCTCACCCCGACCCCGCCGGAACCTTGCCGCACGGCCGAGCGAGGGAGAAGCGACAGCCTTACGCCGCGGAACACGAGGATTATACGGACGGCGTCGCGAGGCCGCCGGAAGAGGAGCCGGGCAAAACCTCGCCCGATCCAAAAAAGACGCGGCTTCCGAGGCGATAGGTCCGGATTTACACCGCCCGCCGTCGATCGTGGCGGCCTTCTTCGACCTCCTCGATGATCTTCCCGACAAATGCGGGCAGGTCGTCGGGGCTGCGGCTCGTGATGACGCCGTTGTCGGTCACCACTTCCTCGTCGACCCACCGGCCGCCGGCGTTTTCGACGTCCTTCCGCACCGATTTATACGACGTCATTTTCCGGTTCCGGACGGCGTCGGCCTGGATGAGCAGCCAGGGCGCATGGCAGATCGCGGCGACGATCTTGCCGCTCCCCAGAAACGATCTCACGATCGCCATCGCGCCCGCGTCAACCCGAAGCTTGTCGGGATTCATGACCCCGCCCGGCAACACCAGCGCGTCGTAATTATCCGGATTGGCTCCCGCGATCCTCAAATCGGCAGGGGCGGTTTCACCCCAATCGGTCTTGTTCCACCCGCGGATCGGGTTTCCTGTCGGCGTTGCGACGTCCACGTGCGCGCCCGCCTTGCGCAGTTCGTCTCGCGGCACGGTCAGCTCAAGCTGTTCGAACCCGTCGGTGGCGAGGATGAGAATGCGCGAATGACCAATGTCCGGCATGGGAATCTCCTGAAACCAGAGCAGTTGGATCGGCGAACGCGCCCCGAGTAAAATTGTTCCGATGCCGATGGAACGCGAAGCCGCCGCCAGACTTTGTGGCTCGCAAGGCCGACTTCAATTCGGCGCGATGGGCGATCACGGACGAACTCGATGACAGCCGCAGGGACCGACAGCCTCGACCGTTTGCGCCGCGAAGCAACGTCCTGCCGCGCGTGCCCCTTATGGGAGAACGCGACCCAGACCGTGTTCGGAGAGGGGCCGTCCGACGCCGAGATCATGCTGGTCGGCGAGCAGCCCGGAGATCGCGAAGACCTCGCGGGCCGTCCGTTCGTCGGGCCGGCGGGCCTGCTTTTAAACAGGGCGCTGGCGGACGCAGGCGTCGACCGCGCGCGCGTCTACGTGACCAATGCAGTGAAGCACTTCAAGTTTGAGCCGCGCGGCAAACGGCGGCTGCACAAGCGCCCGAACGCCGGTGAAATCAAAGTGTGCAGCACGAGGTGGCTGCTCGGCGAAATCGAGGCTGTGGCCCCACAGCTTATCGTCGCGCTCGGAGCGACCGCGGCGCAAAGCCTCGCAGGGCGCCCTGTTCCGGTCCAAAGCAATCGCGGCGAGGTGCTCGAGCTCGCGAGCGGACTTCGGGTGTTGATCACGGTCCACCCGTCCTCGCTCCTGCGCCTGCGCGACGAAAAGGACAAGCGCGAGGCCTATGACGCTTTCGTCCAGGATCTCCGCTCAATTGCGCAGATTATCGGGCGCGAGGCAGGTTTGCCGCGGCCAGATAGAATGGTCTCGACGGGATGATCGCAGCTCGGGCGTCCCACTTCACTCCCGCCGTTCACGCCCGACAACCGAAACCAGCTCATCCCGCCCAAATGGGGTTGTCCGGAGTTGCGGAACGCCTATCTAAACTCGGCAATGAATATTGTGACGCGCCGCAAGGTTCAACCCCGATCGACGAGTGGCCCGGACGACCTATTCGGCTCCCCGAACCCGTCGCCGGAGGGCTTTCGCTATTCTGCGAACCTGCTGACGCCTGAGCAGGAGGAGAGTCTGGCGCGCGAACTCGCCGCTGTGCCGTTCAAGCCATTCGATTTTCATGGCTATCAGGCCAATCGCCAGGTTGTCGGGTTTGGCTTTCGCTACGACTATGGCAGCCGGCAGGTGGTCGAGGCGCCCCCGCTGCCGTCGTTTCTCGAACCCTTGCGGCAGAAGATCGCCGAGGCTTTCGACCGCCCGGCGGAAGCCTTCGAGCAGGTGCTCATCAACGAATACCGCCCCGGCGCGGGCATCGGGTGGCACCGGGACAAGGCCCAGTTCGACGAGGTGGTCGGGGTGTCGCTGCTCGCCCCCTGCACATTCCGCTTCCGGCGGAAAAGAGGGGACGGCTGGGATCGCGTTTCGCTGACTGTCGAACCGCGCTCGGCCTATCTGCTCTCCGGACCGTCGCGGACGGTTTGGGAGCACAGCATTCCGCCCCTTGACCACCATCGTTATTCCATCACCTTTCGGACGATCGGTTCCAGCCGAGGTTGATTCTCGCTAAGGTAGGCGAGGCGCGGGGGAGAGTTGCAATGGCCTTGTCTGACGTCGTCTCACTGTTAGCCGAAATGGTCGGCGAGACGGCAATCTGGTTCCGGCGGTCGCAGGGAGCGCCCCAGCCAACCTTCGGCGGCAGGCCGACGATCCCGCCGGCGAGACCCCAGGGCGTCATTCCGACCCTCAAGATGCCAACCGCGAAAGGGTGGCCGCAGGGGCGGACGCCGACCGCCGCCCCGGGGCTCAAGGTCAATGCGTTTGCAAGCGGCCTCAAGCACCCGCGCTGGATCCATGTCCTGCCGGGCGGCGAAGTGCTGGTCGCCGAGGCGCTGATGGAATCCGTGCCGATCGCGAGCTTCTTCGACTACGCCATGTTCAGCACGCTCAAGCGCGCGGCCGCCGTGGGCCCGAGCCCAAATCGGATCACACTCCTCAGCGACAAGGATGGCGATGGCGTCGCCGAGATCCGCAACCTGTTCCTCGACGGGTTGAAGCAGCCGTTCGGGATGGCGCTTGTCGGCGATACATTCTATGTCGGTAATACCGATGGCGTGGTCGCCTTCCCCTATTCGCCGGGCGCGAGTCGCATCGCGGCGCCGGGACGCAAGCTGGTCACGTTCAAGACCGATGGCCATTGGACGCGGAGCCTGCTCGCGAGCCCCGACGGGACGAAGCTTTTCGCCGGAGTCGGGTCGCTCACCAATATCGCCGACGACGGCATGGCCGCCGAGGAAGGCCGGGCCGCCATTTACGAGCTCGACCTCAAGAGCGGCGCGAGCCGCATCTTCGCGAGCGGCCTGCGCAATCCGGTGGGCCTCGCCTGGGAGCCTCGGACTGGCGCGCTGTGGACGGCGGTCAACGAGCGCGACGGCCTTGGCGACGAGACGCCTCCCGACTACCTGACCTCGGTTCGCGAGGGAGGCTTCTACGGCTGGCCCTACTCCTACTGGGGGCGGACGGTCGACGACCGCGTGCCCCAGGATGCGGATATGGTCGCCAAGGCGATCACGCCCGACTATGCGCTCGGCGGCCATACTGCCTCGCTCGGTCTCTGCTGGTTGCCGGCCGGCGCGCTGCCCGGATTTCCCGAGGGCATGGCGGTCGGCCAGCACGGCTCCTGGAACCGCAGCACGCTTGCGGGCTACAAGGTCGTGTTCGTGCCGTTCGCCGATGGGCGTCCGGCCGGACCGCCGCGCGATATCCTGACCGGCTTCCTCTCGGCCGACGAGCGATCGTCGTACGGCCGGCCCGTCGGAGTGGCTCTCGGCCCCGACGGATCGCTCCTGGTGGCGGATGATGTCGGCGACGTGATCTGGCGGGTGACGGGAGAGGGACGGGTCTGACGAAATTATGAGGGCGCTCGCTCAGCGACACGGGCGTCTTCAGGCAGGGATCGCTCGCGCGGATCGTTCAGGCCCTCGCAGGGACCGGCGTCGCGTTCACGAGTGGCGGGCAGGCGCGAGTGCGGCTAAGGAAGGCACGGCGACAGCACGGACAGGAGGGCCAAGCGCATGAAGACGATCGTTGTTGCAGTGGCGGTCATCGTCGGACTGGCGTTCATCGGTTTGGCTGCGCTTTACTGGCTGACCCCCGCGGGCGAGCTCCCTGCTTTTGTGCCCGGTTACGCGCCGGGCTCCATCAAGCCCCACTTCAACCACGGACTCGGCGCGCTTGTTATTGGATTGGCGGTGCTCGTCTTCGCCTGGTTCCGCAGCCGGGCGCGATAGGCGCGCTGGCGCGGCCATGTGGTCCCGCCTGCTCGCCGTCGCTTTGCTCGTGCTACCCGCCCCGGCCCTGGCCGGCGTCAAGGAGAAAGTCGCGGCGCTCGCTCCGTCGGCGGTGGTGCTCGTCGTGGACGCCGCAGGCAAGGAGTTGGTGGCCCAGAATGCGGATGAGCCCTTCGTCCCGGCCTCGGTTACCAAAATTGTCACCGCCTGGCTCGCGATGGAGGTCCTGGGCGCGGACTACCGCTTCGAGACCCGCTTCTACCTCGACGACAAGCGGGTGCTCTACGTGCGCGGAGGCGGCGATCCGTTCCTGATCTCGGAGGAGCTCGCGCCGCTGGCGAAAGATCTCGTCGCCAAGATCGGCAAGGCGCCGATCACAGGCATCGTGGTTGACGGCAGCTATTATCCTTCGGACCTCCGCATCCCGGGCATCGAGGATGATGTCATAGCCTACGATGCGCTGAACTCGGCGCTGGCGGTGAATTTCAACACCGTCTACGCCGTGCGCAGCGGCGCCAAAGTGCGCTCCGCCGAGACCCAGACGCCGATCACGCCGCTCGCGATCGCTCTCTTCCGCGCCAAGGGGCCGGATGGAGAAGGCCGCATCAGTCTCGGTCAGGATCCCGCAGTCGGCCTCCAATACGCCGGCGAGCTGATCGGCGCCTTCATCGAGCGAGCCGGCGGCGCCGTCCATGGCAAAGTCTCAGTCGGAACCGTGCCCGGAGGACTGGAGCCGATCTATGTTCACCGGCAGTCGCGCCCGCTCTCGGAAATCATCGCCCAGCTGCTTCTCGATTCGAACAACTTCACCGCCAACCAGATCTTCCTGGAGATCGGCGGCCGGCGCCTCGGCGGGCCGGTCAGCCTCGAGAAGTCGCTCAAAGTCGCCAATGAGACGTTCGCCGCGCACGGCCTCGCTGGCGCCTTCCATCTCGAGGAGGGCTCGGGCATCAGCCGGGACGACCGCCTGACCGCCCGCGGCCTCGCCAAGGTGCTCGAGCTGTTCGCGCCCCACGCCGACCTTCTCCATGGCCATGACGGCGGCTTGAACAAGACCGGCACCATGGACGGGGTCCGCACGCTCGCCGGTTACGCGGACACCTCAGGTCACGGGCGCGTGCATTTCGTGATCTCGCTTGCGGGCGATGACAGCGAGATGCGTTACCGGGTGCTGGGGGCCATCGAGTCCGGGCTGTAGCGGGCGGCTCGTTCGCTGGGTCGCACGCAACTATGCGTTCGCGCCGCCATCAATTGTCAGGTTGGCGCCAGTTGCCACCGTCTATCGTCAGCCGCCACTGAAGGGCGAGCAGCCGACTGTGGATCTGGTGGTCGGCTATCACCGGGCGAACGCCTCGCCGATCTTGAAAATGTTCCTGTCGAGAATTGACGACTTTGAGCGCGCAGGGGGCGCGCAGGCGCGCCAGACGACAATAAAGCGCGCCCCAGGCCGGGGCCGATCAAGACCGCCAGCGTTATATTCCCCGCCGGGCGAACTCACGACGCGACGATCGAGGCAAAGGTGTCGCCGGCTCGCAAGGCGATCGCGAGCCGGCGACGTGCCCTCAGCGGAGGGCCGGCGGCGGGGGGGGTGCCACGGGCCTTCGCCTGTGCGGGTGGCGCCGCTGAGGGCTGTTCTGGGCCAGCGCAGCGCGTTGCCCATCGATATAGGCGCTGAACGCGGGACTTCCAGGCGCCAGGCGCGGCGACGATAGACTGTGATCGGGGACGCCCGCTCATTGCCCGAGCCGGACGACGACCTAACGCCTGCCCGCACCGAGGACCCCCGCGCGTGCATTGGCTTGGCTCTGACCAGCGACGGTCGTCTAGCGAAAACGCAGTCGGCCGAGTTGATGGCCTCGATCGTCGCGGAACGCCTCATCGCGCGCCTCGAGCGCGATGGCTTCGCGATCATGCAGGGCCAGCGCAGGGCGCTGGCGCATGTGCGTGGTCCTACGCAACCAGCCTCTTAGCCGCTTCGGGCTCACAACCAGGAAGCGGCCTCGCGACGGAATCCTTCGTTCGGCCGCGGGTTCCACAAGTCTCTCCGTGAGGATGATCTCATGCGGGGCATGATCATCGGACTTTCAACTTTGGCCATCGTCGCCCTGCCGGCTGTCGCCCTCGCCGATGGCGACGGCACGGTAACCGGAGCGGTTGGAGGCGCGGTAGCGGGCGCCGTGGTGGGCGGTCCGGTCGGCGTCGCCGGCGGCGTGATCGGCGGCGCTGCGTCCGGACCCGGGCCGGTTGTCATCGCCCCCGCGCCCGCTCCCGCGGCATTATGTCCGCCGGCGCGATCCCGGCCCTTGCTGGCGCGGTCATGTTGGTCGTCGCTTCGTCCACCCCGTCGCCCGCGTTCACCCTTTCCTCGCCGTCAGCCGAACAGCCTGTCCTCCACGCCGACATCCAAGACGCATACTGGCGCCATTGGGGTTGGCATCATTGGGGTTGGCATCATTGGCGCCATTGGGGTTGGCGCCACCATTGGCATCACTGGTACTAGATATATTGGCGAAACAGCCTCGGTTGCGCCACTTGCGCCACTTGCGCCACTATGGCGCGGTCGCGCGCCGGGTTTTACGCGCAACCGCCGAAAGAGAAATTCGTTGCCATCGAACGGGAAGGAATTGTAGCGCGTCGTGGTCAGGCCTGCTGCAGGGACCGACTGAGATCGCCATACCGATCCCGCCGTCGCCCCGAGCGACGATCGCGACCCCGCCCTTAAGCGACATAGCGCTTCTCCCTTGGCCTCGCGCCGTCCTTCCAGTCGAACAGTCTGATCGGCCGAGCGGCTAATCGGACCCAGCCCGTCGGACCTCCATTTCAGCCGCCTCATCACATCGCTTGTACGCTTGCGCTGCGAGCATTATCGCCTCGGACTGCGCCGGGTAAGTGTGCACGATAGCGGCCAGGGCCCTCATGCCGATGCCAGCGTTCATGACGACCGCCATTTCGTTGATAAGTTCGCTTGCGCGCGAGGCGACGATGGTCGCTCCCAAAATTCTGTCGGATCCTTCCGCGGTGTGGACCTTGACGAAGCCAGTGTTCTGACCATCCGTGATTGAGCGATCGACATCATGCATCATCACCGTGAAACTCTTAATGGGAATCGAATGCTGGCGCGCTTCCCAAACGTGTAAGCCGATATGCGCGATCTCAGGATCGCAATACGTACACCAGGGTACGGTCGATCCGCTTTTCCGTTGTTGCATCTTCATCAAGGCATTTTGAACCGCCATGCAGGCCGAGGACTGCGCAGCGTTGGTGAATTTCAACTCCAGGCAGACGTCGCCGGCGGCGTAAACGTTTGGATTTGTGCTGCATAGAAAGTCGTCGACCCTGATGCCTTGGTCAGTGTCGAAATCCACACCCGCGGATTCAAGGCCAAGCTCCTCAACATTTGGAACTCGGCCGATACTCAACAGGACTTCGTCGGCCTGAATTTCGCTTTCGTTCCCGCTATTGACGATAAGTAAAGTCTTGGCGCCCCTGTCCCGCCGCGCGCCCACGACTGTGGTGTTCAGGCGAATCTCCACCCCGTCGTGCGCCAGGGAACGGGACAATATCTCGGCCGCGTCGCGTTCCTCGCGGGGAAGGAATTTCGCATCGTTCTGCACGATCGTGACATGCGAACCCAGCCTGCAAAAGGCTTGCGCCAGCTCACAGCCCAACGGCCCGCCGCCGATGACGGCGAGCCGCTTCGGCAGGGCGGTCATCTCAAAGATCGTCGCGCTCGTGCGATAACCGGTCTCATCGAGACCCGAAATGTCGGGCGCTCTGGGTCGAGCGCCAGTGGCGATCAGCGCCTTCTTGAAATGCAGTCGTGCGCCGCCGACGAGGAGCGCGTCCTTACCATCAAGTCGGGCAGAACCGAAAAAAATGTCGATCCCAAGCGCGGCGAGTTCGTGAACTGAATGGTGTTCCGAAATTCGCATCTGGATTCGGCGCATGCGAGCCATCACCTTGCCAAATTCGAGAGCCGGTTCGTTCGGCACAGGCGCGCCAAACTCTTCGGCATCCCGCATGGTCCCGTACACGCGCGCGGAGCGGATGATTGCCTTGGACGGCACCGACCCGACATTCAGCGAATTTCCGCCCAGGCGATTGCGCTCGATGAGGACGACGGAGAATCCGAGCCGCGCGGCGGATTCCGCAGCCGCGAGTCCGGCTGGCCCCGCTCCCACGATTGCGAAATCATAGCCGCTCCGGGGCTCGGGGTTTTCCCAGTTTTCGGGACGTACACGGCTGAGGAAGGTTTGCTCCTCGTCAGGCTTCGCTCTTGACGTGGCGTTTTGCATGGCTAGAGCCACCCGCCTTCAAAGCCAGCCCGTTTGAGCCCATCGCGCACGTAGCCGCAATGCTGCACGATCTCCCAAATCAACCCAGTGCGGTGATTTTCGATCATCATCGCCACCAGGCCTTGGTCGAGTCCGTACCATCCTTCGGAAAGCCAGCCGCCCGCATTGGCTCGCAGCGTCGGATTGAAGCCGCTTGAAAATCTGTCCTGGGGGCAGACTTGCGGATAGTTTTCGAGAAGACGGCGCGTGCCCGCAAGCGCTGCCTCGGCGGCAAACGGCAGTGTTGCAAGCATCGCCCAAGGTGCGATCGTGCCGTCGTCAGGGCCGTAGGGCACGCCGCGCGACATATAGCCGAAGAAGCGGCGGTCTCTCCGGCGCGAGGACATTTCCCGTTCGTTTGGACCGTCTCCTGCCGTCACGCCCCAGAAATCGCGGCTATAGGCTTTGAACCCATAGGGATTGCGTTCGCCGTATTCGCGATGGATGGCGATGGCGCTCTTCGTATTCTCGAAATAGTCGCTGCCCTTTTCGCGCATGAATGCGTCGCGAATGTCACGAAAGTCGATCCACGCGTGGGAGAACAGGTGCGTGAAAAGCGGACCGGAATAGAGGACATCCCGGCCCAGCAGGTTTTCCCACTGATAGGTCAGCTGCCATGTTCTGTATGCAGCCGGCGTGAGCGGAAAGGTCGGCGAGCCAAGACCTAGAACGTAGAGAAGCGACGCTTCGTTGTATCCCTCCCAGCCATAGTGGAGAAACCCGGACTCGGGCTTCCATCCCTGGGAAAGGCCTCGGCCGCCGTTCTGGGCCCAGCGCCAGTCGACACGGCGATACAACGCGTCGGCCGTTTCACGAATCTCCCGCTCGCCCTCGGCGTCGAAATAGCATCCCGCCACCAGGACGCCCGCGATCAGAAGCGCCGTATCGATCAGCGAAAGTTCGCATTGCCAAACGCGCTTCCCCGTCCGCATGTCGAGGAAGTGATAGTAGAAGCCCTTATACCCGGTCGCATCGGACGCATCGCTCTGGGTGCTTTGCGAGAAGAATCTGAGAATTTTAAGTGTCCGAGCGGCGGCGTCCGCGCGCGACAGCCAGCCGTTCCGGACCGCGACAGGATAACAAGACAGCGCAAATCCAACCACGGCGATGCTGCATGGCGACCCTTGGCGCGAAGTATCCGCGACGAGGCCGGTATCGTCATCGGCGTAATCGACCAAATAGGAAAAGGCGGCACGCTGCAGCCGGAGGATCAACGCCTCGTCCGAAATCAGCGCCAAATCGCCCATCCCGCCGCGTCAGTCTCCGCACCGCGGCAATCAGCCTAATGTTACGAGGACGCGATGCACGGCGCGGTCATCGGCAATGCGCAGTCGCAACGGGCGTTCCGTGATTTCGACCCCGTCCATCTCAGCGAAGCAAATGCCACGACTGACGCTGGCCGGATTGGCGACCACGATTTCATATCGCGCGGATTGGCGCCGAAGCGCAATCTCGAACGAGGCCCAACTTTTGGGAATGCAGGGGTCGAGATGCAAGAAAGCGCCGTGAATGCGCAGCCCGAGAATGCTCTCTACGCCGGCGCGCTGCATCCAACCCGCCGAGCCCGTGTACCACGTCCAGCCGCCGCGTCCGATATGGGGCGCGCTCGAATAGATGTCGGCCGCGACGACATATGGCTCCACTTTGTAGCGATGCACGGCGGAGCGGGTGCGCGTATGATTGATCGGGTTGAGCAAGGAGAACAGGTCGGCCGCCTTGTCGCCTTCGCCGAGAGCGGCAAAAGCCATCACCGACCATAGGGCCGCGTGAGTATATTGGCCGCCGTTCTCCCGAATTCCCGGCGGATATCCCTTGATGTAACCGGGATCCAGCGCGGTCTTGTCAAATGGCGGCGCGAACAACAATGCAAGGCCCTCATCGCGCCGGATCAGCTCCCGCTCGACTGAGTTCATAGCTTCCGCCGCCCGTTCGAGCCCCGCCGCGCCGGACAGCGCCGCCCAAGATTGGGCGATCGAATCGATGCGGCATTCTTCACTCGCCGACGCGCCTAGCGGCTCGCCGCTGTCAAAAAAAGCGCGCCGATACCATTCTCCATCCCATGCTTCGTCTTCGAGCGAGGCTCGCAAGGCGGCGGCGTGCGCGCTCCATGTCGCGGCTCTGCGTGTTTCCCGGCGCGTCTCGGCGATCGGAATGAAGGCCATCAACGCCGCGTGGAGGAACCAGCCGAGCCAAACGCTCTCACCGCGGCCTTTTTCGCCCACTCGGTTCATGCCGTCGTTCCAGTCGCCGGTCCCCATCAGAGGAAGCCCATGGACGCCCAGCGCAAGAGAGGCGTCGAGCGCGAGAGCGCAGTGCTCGAACACGGTCGCCTTTTGGTCGGAGACGGTCGGATTGAAGAAGCTATCATGTTCGCCAGGCTCGAGCGTCTGGCCTTCCAGAAAAGGCACTCTTTCATCAAGGATAGCGAAGTCCCCGGTAGCGTCGACGTAATGGGCGACCGCGTAGGCGAGCCACGGTCGGTCATCCGAGATGCGGGTTCGCACGCCCTGACCCGAATGCGGCAGCCACCAATGCTGGACATCGCCCTCGACGAACTGGCGCGCTGCGGCCCGCAGCAGATGATCGCGGGTCAACATGGGCCGTGTCATGGCGAGGGCCATGCCATCCTGCAACTGATCGCGGAATCCATAGGCGCCACTCGCCTGATAGAATCCAGAACGCGCCCAGAACCGACAGCTTAGGGTCTGGTAGAGAAGCCAACCGTTGAGCATGACGTCCATGGACCGGTCCGGCGTCTTCACGACGATCGAACCAAGGATTTCGTCCCACTGGCGTTCGACGTCCGCCTCGACGGCGTCGAGATCGGCTGCGCGATAGCGGGTGACGAGGCCACGCGCCGCTTCCTCATTTTCAGCTTCGCCGAGCAAGAAAATGACCTCGACCGAGCCGCCGGGCGACAATTCAATAGTGGCGCTCAAAGCCGCGCAGGGATCGAGGCCCGCCCCAACTGTCTTGGAGAGCGCGTCGACGATGCAGAGCGCGGCGGGGTCCGCGAGCGTGCCGTTTCGGCCGATGAATTCGCGCCGATCGCCAGTCCAGCTGGTCTGGTCCCCGCACAGGTCCGCGAAGGCGACGCGCGGGCCAAAGCTCGAACTCCAGTGATTGTGGGCGAACATCGCGCCGGTGGCGGCGTCGATCTCAGTCGAAACAAACGGCAGTGACGTGGAACGCGCCGAGCCCAGAACCCATTCGACGTAGGCTGTAACGCTGAGCCGACGAGGCCGGGTCGAGCGATTGGTCAACACCAGGCGCGAAATCTTGATGGGATCGTGAACCGACACGTATTGCAGCAGATCCGAAGCAATCTCATGAGCGACATGCTCGAACCGACTGTATCCGCGGCCATGCCGGGCGACATAGGTCGCCGCGGGGTCGCGGATCGGCAGCGCGGTGGGGGACCAGAGATCGCCTGTGTCTTTGTCGCGCAGATAGAACGCTTCGCCCGGCCGATCGCTCACCGGATCATTCGACCACGGCGTGATCTGATTCTCACGGCTGTTGACCGACCACGTGTAGCCGCCGCCGTCGGTTCCCACCTGGAAGCCGAACGACGGATTGGCGATCACGTTGATCCAAGGCGCGGGCGTCGACTGGCCTGGCCCGAGGACGGTCACGTACTCGCGTCCGTTGCGCGCGAACCCGCCGAGACCGTTGAAAAACTCGAGATCGGGGACGCGAGTCTTTCCAGGGGTCCTTAACCGAGAAACGACACGCTTTGGCGGGGATTTCGTGGGCGCGACAGCCTCCGGTAGACGATCGAGTTGCTCGAACAGTCTGCCGCGTTGCGCCACAAGAACAACCCGCGCTACCGACGGTAGGAGGCTCTTCGTTTCGGCTGCGGTCAGGTCGGCGCGCAACAGGATGACGCGGCCCGGTCGGTGCTCCATACCCGGCAGCGCAGATGACCTGCCGGTCCGCACCAGGGTCTCGATTGCGATTTGAAGTTCCTGCACATAGGAGGACTGGCGATCGTTCAGAATGACAAGATCGACCGCTAGCTGTTTCATCCGCCAGTATTCGTGCGCCTGCAGAAGTTCTCGCACAATGTCGACGTTTTCGATGTCCGAGATCCGCAAAAGAACGATCGGCAGATCCCCGGAAATGCCGTGCGCCCATAGGCCCGACTGCGCGCCACGGCCCCGCAGAATCGTTTCCGAAGATGGCCGCATCGCCGAGGCGGCGTAAATCACGTGCCCCGCCAGTCGCTGAAACAGGCTCGCTTCGCCCGCGGTGACGCCAAGATGATGCAACTGCACCTGTCCCTGGGTCCAGGCGAGCGTCGAGGCGCGCGTGAACGCAGTCGCGTCGCGGTGTTTGTCGACGCCGTCGAGAAGCGCTTGGCGACTGGCGGCGGCAATCGTCCAGAAGGCGACTCGAACAGTCGCGCCCGGCGCAATGCGAATGCGTCGGCGGATGGAGAAAATGGGATCGAGGACGGCGCCAATTGAGTTCGAGAGCGGCCGGCTATCCATGATCGCAATCGGCGCACGGACAGTGTGGCCGCGACCAAGGAATCGCGCCCTGTCTGTCTCGAATTCCGGTGCGCCGACAGCCTCGCCGTCAATGACTGCCAAATGCGCGGCCCAGATTTCGGGGTCGCTCGGCGCCCGCTTTCGCCGTGTAGCCAAGATGGCGCCGACATCGGCTAGGTATTCCGTGACCACGAACAGCTTCGAGAAGGCGGGATGCGCGACGTCGGCGTTCTGGGGCGCGAGGACGAGTTCGGCGTAGGACGTAATCTCGACGTCGCGCGGGCGGCTTCCAGAATTTGTCACCGAAACCCGGCGAACTTCCGCGTCGTCCTCGCCGGATACGATCACGTCCAATGTTGTCGTCAGCAAGCCATCGCGGCGCGTGATCTCTGCGCGGTCCTCGTCGAAGATGACGGCATAACCGTCTGGTTCCACGCCGCTCGGTTGAAAGCCCGCCGACCACGCAACGCCAGTGTGCACGTCTTTGACGTAAATGTAGAAGCCTGAGTCGTCGCAGGTCGCATCCTCACGCCAGCGTGTCAGCGCCAGATCGCCCCAGCGGCTATAACCCGATCCGGCGGCGGTGAGCATCGTCGTGTAGCGGCCGTTCGAAAGCAGATGCGTGACGGGCGTGCCCTGGTGCGCGGAGGCGAACCGGCGACCGCCCAACGGTTCGACATTGCGGGCGCCGGCAGCCGACTTCACGTCTGCGGCCCAAAGACGCGTCGCCGCGACGTCGCGCGGCGTGCGCTCCTGCAGAAGCAGTTCGGCCGCCTTGATGAGCGGCTCGGCATGGAACCGCGCGCGCATCGCGCCGTCCAACAGGGCGTCGCCGATGGCGACAATCGTCATGCCCTGATGATGCGCCATGAAGGCGTGGACTATCGCGACGCTTTCGCCCTCCGGGAGCCGCGCAGGCGTGTAGTCCAAAGCCTCGTAGAACCCGTAGCGGCCCTGCGCCCCGCTCTCTGCCAAACGCTCGAGATTGGCGACCGCCGCCCGCGGATCGACCATCGCAGCCAGAGCGGTCGCGTACGGCGCGATGACCCTGTTCTCCCCGAGCCCGCGTTTCAGCCCGAGACCCGGAACGCCGAAATTGGAATATTGATAGGTCAGTTCCAGATCGCGCGCGTTATAGGCGGATTCGGATATGCCCCACGGCAGTCCGAGTTTCGCGGCGTACGCGATCTGACGGCGCACGACCAGTCGGTTTGTCTGCTCAAGCAGGCTTCCCGCCGGGGCTCGCATGACGAGCGAGGGCATCAGATATTCGAACATGGATCCCGACCAGG
>JBAUXQ010000987.1:0-4039 GCA_049584355.1 Roseiarcus sp.
CCGAAGGCGGGAGGCGAGGTCGCGACGGGCGCGGTGGTCGGCCTTGATCGAGCCGAAGGCGGCGACCCGGCGTTCGATGTCGGGATCGCCGGCCGGCCCGACATATTTGAGCGAGCGCGTGGGCGCCCCGCCGTCGAGCGCGGGCGCGTAGCCGCGGTAATACCAATACGAGCGGCCGGCGCGCTGTTGCTGGAGCAGGGTCCCGTTCGCCGGGAATTCGGCGGCGAAATCGGCGTCGTGGCATTTGTCGACGAGGTCGGCGAAGGCCAGCTGGTCGATGCGGGGGAGCAGGCGGGCCATGACTCTTGTTACACTTTTGGCGAAACGGTAACAAGAGCTGTGTTGGTCGCCGCGCTGCTTTGCCGGCTTCGTGGGTGAGGCGGGGACGCGCGCTCTGGCCCTCGCGCGGGCGCTTGGGAGCACGCTTGGGGGTTCGATTTGGTCGGGTTGCCGGCTCGAATCGGGCTGTCGATTTGCCAAGATAGCAAGACTCGGATCCATTGAATCCTATCACTTTTCTCTGGCCTTGGATGAGTGGAATTTGCTCAGATGGCTGGAATCTATCCCTGATTCGCTGGAAAAGCGCGAGGGCGATGCTCGGTGAGACGTGAAGCGCAAGAGCGATAAGCTCGATGTCGGCGAGGACGCGTGGCGGGAAGCCGTCGCGCGGGAGGCGATCATCAGGCCGCTGGCGGGCGCGGGGCGTCTGTCGCCGACGGGAGTCAAGACGGCGTGTCGCGCGTTGGGACTTCGCCGGGCGCGGCTTTACGCTCTGATCGAGCGGTACCGCAGTGAGCCGGTGACGAGTTCAATGCTCGCCGCAAAGCCGGGTCCGGCGCGGGGGGCGCGCCGTCTTGCCGATGATGTCGAGGCGCTGATCGAAGAGGCGATCCGCGACTATTATCTGAAACGCCAGAAGCCGTCCGTCAGCGCGCTGCACGACCATATCCGCCAATTGTGCCGCACCCGGTCGGTCGCGGCGCCGTCGCGCAAGGCCATCCAGACGCGGGTGGCCTCGATCGACCGGCGCGTGCTGGTCGGAGCCCGCGAAGGCGCGAAAGCGGCGCGGGACGGGTTTAAGCCGGTTGTCGCGGAATACCGCGCCGATCACGCGCTTCACATCGTCCAGATCGATCACACGCCTGTCGATGTCTTTGTCGTCGACGCGGTGCACCGCCGGCCGATCCAGCGGCCGTGGCTGACCCTTGCGATCGACGTCGCGAGCCGCATGGTGGCCGGGTTCTATCTCAGCCTGGAGGCGCCGTCGGCCGCTTCGGTCGCGTTGGCCATCCACCATGCCGTGACCCGTAAAGCCCAATGGCTCGCGGTCCGCAGCGTGAAGGGAGACTGGCCGGTTTCGGGCCTTCCCGACGTCATTCACCTCGACAACGCGCGGGAGTTCCGCAGCCGAGCGCTTAAGCGGGGCGCTGCGGAATACGGCGTTTCGCTTGTTCATCGTCCGGTGGCGACCCCTCACTATGGCGGGCATATCGAGCGTCTGATCGGAACGATGATGGGCACGGTCCACCTGCTTCCGGGCACAACTTTCAGCCATGTTTCCGAGCGCGGCGCCTATGAGCCCGAGAAGCACGCCGCCATGACGCTCGACGAGCTCGAGAGATGGCTCGCGCTGCAGATCGTCGGCCGTTATCACGCCGAGGTGCATGGCTCGCTCTTGCTGCCGCCTAGCGCGGCATGGGGCGACGCCGTCGCCGCGCGTCGGGAGCCGCTCCGGTTTCCGCGTGACGAAGTTCAGTTTCTGTACGATTTCCTGCCGTTCGAGGAACGCAGAATCCGACGGGACGGCGTGCGCCTGTTTGGGCTTCGCTATTGGGACGACGTGCTGAGCCCGTGGGCCGGGCAACTCGATCGCCGGCTTCGGGTCAAATACGATCCCCGGGATCTCTCCAGAGTGTTCGTCGAGGGGCCCGACGGCGAGCATTGGCCGGTCCGCTTCGCCGATCTGCGCCGTCCACGCATCACCTTGGGCGAGCACCGGATGGCCTTGAGCGCCCTGAGGGAGCGCGGCGTGCGCTTGGTCGACGAGCAATTGATCTTCGACACGGTGGAGGCGCAGCGCGAACTCGTCGAGATGGCGGCCGCGGCGACGAAATCGGCGCGCCGCCGGGCCGCGCGGAGCCTTTCGGCGTTGTCGGCGACCGCGGTCGGCCCAAGCGACAGGCAAGGGGATGGCGCCGCCGAGGAAGACGTGCCCGCTGATTTGCCGCTGCTAGAGATTGAGGAGTGGTCCTGAGCGAATACGGCCATCTCCTGCCCGCCTATCGCCGCCAGGCGGCTCTGCCCGACGCGGAGCGGATCGCCTGGATCCGGGCGGATCGCTGGCTGGACTTTGAGCAAGCCCGGGGCGCGTTGGCACGGATGGAGGATCTCCTCGCCTATCCGCCGCGCGACCGGATGCCTTGCCTGCTGCTTTACGGCGACACCGGCATGGGCAAGACGAAGATCATTCGGAAATTCTTGCGCGATCACCCGGCGAGTTTTGACAAGGCCGCCGGCGTCACGACCATGCCGGTGGTCGCCATGCAGATGCCCGCCGAGCCGATCGAGCGCGACATCTATGGCGAATTGCTCGTGAGCCTCGGGATTTCGGGACCGATCGACGGCGCGACGCACCGGCAGAAGGAGCTTTGCCGCAGCCTCCTGCGCAGCATGGGGGCCCGCATGCTGATCATCGACGAGGTCCACGCGATGTTGGCCGGCAGTTTCCGCCAGCAGCGGATTTTCCTGAACGCCATCCGCTTCCTGGCCAATGACCTCAAGGCGCCGCTCGTTTGCGCTGGGACGGATCTCGCGCGCCAGTCGCTGCTGACCGATCCGCAATTGGCGGAGCGCTTTGAAGCCCTGCACCTGCGGCGGTGGGCGGATGACCGGTTTCTGACGCAGTTGCTGTCCAGCCTTGGCGCCCTCCTGCCGCTCCGGCGCCCCTCGGCTTTGGAGACGACAGCGGTGCGCAAACGCGTGCTCGAATTGACCGAGGGGGTGACGGTGAGGATTTTCCGCCTGATTGAAAGCGTCGCCGCCGAGGCCATCCATTCGGGAGCCGAATGCATCACCAAGGAGAGTTTTGAAGCCGAGGGTCTTGTGCTGCCGCTGGTCGCCATGACGCGAAAGACCGAGGAGCGGCTGCTGCGACGGGCGGCGGGATGATGCCCGTAGGCCTTCTGCCTATCGCCCCGAGGCCATTCGAGGATGAGTTGCTCTCGTCCTGGCGGGGGCGGGTCGCCTGTCGCTACGACCTCACCGAAGAAGGTCTCTCGGAGCGGCTTGGCGTCGCGCGTGTGGACCGGTGGATCGGCTTTGCAGGTCGGGATTTCGCTCCCACTCCCGCCGCCGTCTCGGCTTGGGCGAGAGCCTGTCGGCTTTCCGAAGAGCGGGTGCGGGACATGGCGCTCTCGACGCGGCCGAGACCGATCGGCCTGTATGTTTGGGGGGAGGGGAGGGTGGCTGGAGCGATCCGACGGCCCGTGTGTCCCGCCTGCCTGGACGAAGACGCCGACGTCGGCCGAGACCATCACATTCGCCGGAGCTGGGCGCTGGTCGAGAGCTGCCTGTGCGACCGGCACGGCCGGTTTCTGTCGGAAACGTGCGCACATTGTCCGAGCCAGATGGGATTCCGGTTCCGAAACCGCGGCGTCGCCCGCTTGGTTTGTGTTCAGTGCCAGGGCGTCGTTCGAAGCCTCGAAACGCCCGGCGGCGTCGCTTCGCCTGGAGTTCTGGGGGTCTTCAGCGTGCTGTCCCGCGTCTTCGCGCAGGCGGTGGACAGCCTTCCTTCGGCGGCGGGCGCGGTGCTGCGCGCCGCGCGGCTGCTCTGGGCCGCGCCTCGCGCGCGGGGCGCAAGCGCGATCCCCTTCATTTCGCGCGTCGCGTCCCTCGCTCCTTGCCCGCCTCGGGCCGGGGCGGCGCAGGATCGGAGCGAGCCGCTGGCCACGGCGTCCCTGGGTTGGCGGATGGCGACGTTGCTTGGCGTGGCGCAACTCCTCGATCTTGGCGGCGCGGGGCAGGGTTTTGGTCCTGCGCC
>JBAUXQ010000988.1:0-5101 GCA_049584355.1 Roseiarcus sp.
TCGACGGAGAGGAAGCCGACCCAGGCAATCGGACGACCGCGTCGGCGCCAGATTCGCAATGTCCGCTTCACGTCCGATTCTCGACCTTCAATCGCTCGCCGCCAACCTTCTTTTTAGAGACTGTGAAGCTGATTGAGGTTTGACCCTAAAGCGCCTGCCTCCTTGCCCAGACCTTCTGGTAGACGGCGCTGATCTCGTCGGCCTCCCGGTCGCGGCTGAACTTGTCGATGATCTTCTCCCGCGCCCGCCGCCCCATGGCCTCGATGAGCTCGGGATCGCGCATCAGCGGCTCGAGCGCAGCCGCGAGCGCGTCGGCGTCATCGACAGGCGCGAGCACGCCGTCGTCGCCGTCGGTGATGACCATCTCGGCCGCCCCGGCGCGCGCTGCGACCACCGCGTCGCCCGCCGCCATCGCCTCGAGCATGGTCAGGCCGAAGCCCTCGACCCGCGAGGCGAAGACATAGATCGAAATCCGCTGATACCAGAGCGGCACCTCCTCGACCGGCAATTCGCCCAAGAAACGGATGCGCTCCGTCAAGCCCGCAGCCGCGACCCGCTGCTTCAAGCCCTCCACAAACGGCCGGTTGTCCACGGTCGTAAGCCCGATCACCACCGCGGAGAAATCGGGGTATCGAGGCAAGAGCCGGCACATCGCCTCGACGAACAGGTCGCTGCCCTTCTGCCGCCGGACCCGGCCGAAAGTTCCGATCGCATATCGTCCCGTGAGGCCGGTCTCGGCGAAGGCCGCGCGCCGGTCGGCGGGCGGGGAATAGAGATCGACGTCGATGCCGTGATGAATGACAGTCGCCGGGCGCGACAGATACTGCGCCGCCATCTCGCTGGTCGCGATCAGGGCGTCCATCCGTGCGATCAGAAAGTTCGTGAGCCAGGTTTTCGGGCGCTGGGAGGCCGAATTGAAGATCAGCGCAAAGCGGTAGCCGAGCAGGTTGAGGAAAAGCCCGGCGATCATCTCGACATTGCGGCGCGCGTGCCAGATGCGGACCTTTCCATGGCTCGGCGGACGGAAGCGCAGGCGGAGAAGATCGCGGACGGTGAAGGCCGCGATTCCGTCGGGACGATCGGGCCCCAGCCACGCCGTTCGCCACCGCTTGGCGATCAAAGGGGCGATGGTGCGATTGACCGCCGTGCCGCCCGAATAGCGCCAGTTCAGATTGGGAATGAGGACCTCAAGCTCGCCGAGGGCCTCGTCATCCAATTCCCGGTTCATCCCGCCTAGCCCGATCCCGACGCCGCCGACGGCCCTCTCTAGAGAGGACGCGAACAGAAAGCTCGCGCAATCTCTTTACGAAAATCAGAATTCATGCTACACCTTCTGTCACTGGCCGGATCGACGCGCGTCTTGACGGACGCCCCGGGGGCGCCGAGCGAGGCGAGGAGAAAATCCGGATGGGAAATCCGCGTAAGCGTTTGAAAAGTCTAGATTCTGACGAGTGAATTGAAACATTTGGAAATTTGGATTTTGTTGCGCCAGGCTTGGATTTCGTTGCGCCCGGCTTGGATTTTATTGCGCCGGGCTTTGATTTCGTTGCGCCCGGCTTGGATTCTGTTTTCGCCACCGAGGCCACCCCGCGCTGATCGCCGGAACCCCTTATTGCTTCTTCCGGCCATAGTACAACTGACGGTGGATGGCTTCGGTCATCAGCGAGTACATGCCCCCGGTCGCCGCGTGGATGAAGCCCGCCCAGCCGGACAGAAAAAAGCGGTTCCAGAAAAAGATGCGCAGGAAATAGATCGGCGGACTGAACATGAGTTTGAGCTTCGACGGCTTCCGTCCCTGCTTCAGCCGCTGCTCGGCCTTGAGCCGCGCGTAGACGATCTCCTTCTTCATCTGTTCGTTGAGGGGAAGCGAACGATCGTGGCGCAGAAGCCCCTGGCGCGCGATCGGCGTCTCACCCTCGTCGGCGACCAGGCCTTCGTGGACGATGAGCGCGGAGTCGAAGCGGGCGCGGCCGCGCCGAACCAGGCGCAAGATGTGCTCCGGCCGCGTCAAGCGGCTCACCGGCCTCGACTGCCCGTAGAGGGTCAGCGAGCGTCGCACCTTCCAGCCGGAAATGGCGTCGTCCGCCGCCATGAGGCGCGGCAGCGAGGCCCTGAGATCGTCGTCGAGCCACTCGTCGGCGTCGATGCTGAACACCCAGGGCTGCGTCGCCTGGTCGAGAGCCAACTGCTTCTGCCGGGCGTAGCCGAGCCAAGGCTGGTCGATGCGCCGAACGGGGAAGCCGCGGCGCGCGAACTCATCGACGATCGCGAGCGTCCCGTCGGTCGAGCCGGAGTCGACGACGATGATCTCGGCAAAGCCGCTCAGGCTTTGCAGACACTTGCCGATGCAGGCGGCCTCGTTGAGGCAGATCATGGCCGCGCTCGCCGCAAGCGGCCCCGGCGCGGCCGCATCGGTGGGATGGACCGGAGAGACAGTCGCGGGATGCGTCAGAGCCATCGAACGCCGGTTTACATGAGATCGCCGGTTGAAGGAACCTCGCCGCTTGCGCGCCTTAGCCGCCGCCACCATATCGCCGAAATGAGCAATCCGTTCGAATTCCCCACCCCATCTTTCACCCTCGACTCCGACAGCCCGGCTCAGGGTCCGGGCGCCGCTCCCGCCCCGAATGACGCGGCGATTCTCGACGATTATTCGCGCGTCGTCACCGGCGTCGTCGACCGGGTCGGCCCGAGCGTGGTGCGCATCGACGTGAAGAAGCAGGGCCGCAGCGCCGGCTCCGGATCGGGCGTCATCATTGCGTCCGACGGCCTGGCGCTCACCAACAGCCACGTCGTTCAGGGCGCGCGGACGGTCAGCCTCACGACGCTCGAAGGCCGCGAGCTCCAGGCGCGGGTGCTTGGCGACGATCCCGACACGGATCTGGCGCTCTTGAGGGTCGAGGCCGACGTCTCGCTGCCGGCGGCGAAACTCGGCGACAGCGCGAAGCTCAAGCGCGGCCAGATCGCCATCGCCATCGGCAATCCGCTCGGCTTCGACGCGACCGTGACCACGGGCGTCGTCTCGGCGCTCGGACGCTCGCTGCAATCGCGCACCGGCCGGATGATCGAGGACGTGGTCCAGACCGACGCGCCGCTCAACCCCGGCAACTCGGGCGGCCCGCTGGTGTCGTCGGCCGGCGAGGTGATCGGCATCAACACCGCGGTGATCATGGGCGCGCAGGGCATCTGCTTTGCGGTCGCCTCCAACACCGCCAGTTTCGTCGCCGGCGAGATCGCCCGCCATGGGCGCGTGAGACGCGCCTATATCGGCGTCGGCGCGGCGACGACCGCGATTCCGCGCCGAATCGCGTTGAGGCTCGGCCTCGAGCAGGCGACCGGCGCGCGTCTTCTCAATGTCGACCAGGCGGGTCCGGCGGCCCAGGCCGGGCTGTTGTCGGGCGACCTCATCATCGCGCTCGACGGCAAGCCGGTGACCAGCGTCGGCGACCTCTTGCGCGCCCTCGACGCGGAGAAGATCGACCGTACGATCAGCGTCGACTTTCTGCGCCGCTCGGAGCAGCAGAGGGTATGGATCGGACCGGTGGAGCGGAAGGCGGCGTAGCGGCTCCCTCGACTGCGAGGAAGAGCAGTCCGAACAAGGAGTTGCCCGGAGACGCGAACAGGGAGCTTTCTCGCCCGATCAGGGGCGTTTGTTCGCGTTAACAGGGAGTTTTTTTCGCATTAACAGGGAGTTTTCCGCCGCTCCGCGCCGGCGGCCGGCGTTAGCCGGCTGTCGACCGCTTCGGATGAATGAGCGGTCCCGGAAGGGCCCGCTCCGCCTCGTCCTCGAGCGCCTGCTCATGATAGCGGATGAACCTCGCGGCCAAGACCGCGCCGATCACCGCCGCGATCAGGGCCGCGACCGCCACGGGGCGGGCATAGTGTTCGAACGCGCGGCCAAGCCAGAAGCCGCCGAGGCCGAATATCGTCGCCCAGACGATTCCGCCCGCCGCGTTGTAGAGAAAAAACTCCTCCCAATTGTACCGGTTCACGCCGGCGAGAAAGGCGGCGAACGCGCGCAGAACGGCGACAAACCGGCCAAAAAAGACCACCTTGCCGCCGTGTCTCAGAAACAGGTACTGCCCGAGCTTGAGCCGCCGCTCGTCCAGGTGAATGTAGTGGCCATACCGGTAAAGGAGCGGAAACCCGAACTCCCTCCCGATCCAATAACCGCAATTGTCGCCAATGATCGCGCCGGCGGCCGCCGCGCCGATCACGCCGTAAATTCTAAGCGTCCCTTGGCCCGCGAGGATCGCGGCGGTGATCAGGACGGTCTCGCCGGGCATCGGGATGCCGGCGCTTTCCATCGCGACGATGAGAAAAACGGCCAAATAGCCATAGGTCGCGAGCGCCCCGTGCAGATGCTGCGCGAGGTCCATATCAGGGGAACGCCTTGGCTCCGGTAAGACGTCGCGCGTTGGCGCGCACTTTCCGCCGCGCGGGTCCGGCGGCGGCCTCGGCGATGGCGGTCAATCCCGCCGAGACGTCGTGAGGCGTGCGCACGCCGCCGAACGCGGCCTTGATGAAGAATGCGCCCCAGGCCGCTTGCGCGGCAAAAGCGCCCTCGACCGCGGCGTCGACTTTCTCCTGCACCATGAGCTGCGCCTCGCGCCCTTTCTCGAATCCGCCGCTTAGCGCAAACAGACCTTGGGTGCGAGCGGCGATGGTCAGCGCCGCGTCGACCCCCGCCTGGGCGTTGGCCTTGGCGATGGCGAAAGAGCGCTTTGTGAGACGTCGCGACACTTTGAGAGCCCCCTCGTTCAACCCTGCGGGATTAACCCGGCCGCGTAACATGGGGGAAGATATGCGCTGCGGCAAGTCCAGGGCGCATCCGACCTTTGGACGCACACTCGGTCGGCTAAAGCGGCTCGATGCGGTACTGAATGAACCCGGTGCGCTCGGCGACCGCGTCATAGAGCCTGCGGGCGACCGCGTTGGTCTCGTGGGTATTCCAGAACACCCGCGCCGCTCCTGCCTCTTTCGCCGCGCCGACGACGGCGCCGATCAGCGCCCGGCCGACGCCGCGGCCCCGCTTGTCTTCCCCGACATAGAGGTCCTGGAGATAGCAATGCGGATTGAGAAGCCAGGTGCTGCGTTGAAA
>JBAUXQ010000989.1:0-3531 GCA_049584355.1 Roseiarcus sp.
AGCGCGCGGGCCTCGATCGCCGACAGCGCCGCGTTGGCGCAGAGGCCGATCGCCCCGAGCAGCGCGACGCCGGCGAAGATGTCGGCGGACTTATAGGCGCGCGCGGCGAGCAGCACCCATTGGCCGAGCCCGTCAAGGCCGGCGATCATTTCGCAGACGACCGCGAGGATGAGCGAGACGGTGAGGCCGAGCCTCAAGCCGGCGAGAATATCCGGCGCCGCCGAGGGCAGCGATATTTTGGCGGCGCCCTGCCAGCGCGTGAGACCCAGCGCCCGTTCGACTTCGATCAGTCGCGGTTCGACCGCCGCGAAACCGTGCATCGTCGCCAGCAGCACCGGCCAGATCGAGCCGAAGGCGATCACGCCGAGCGCCATTTGCGGCGTCAGGCCAAACATCGCGATCGCGACCGGAATGACCGCCGAAGCGGGCAGGGGACGCAAGAATTCGAGCGTCGGCCCGATATATTCGCGCGCTGCCTTCGACGATCCGATCAACGCGCCCAGCGCAACCCCGGCGATCGAGGCGGCAAGCCAGCCTCCGAACATGTGCCCGATGGTGCCGAGCGCTTTCGCCGGCAGATCGGTATGGGCGAAGCCGTTCTCTAGCGCGAGCCATACCCGCGCCGGCGTCGGCAAGAAGACCGGCGACACCAGTTTGAGTTCGGCGATCACGCCCCATAGGGCGATCAGCCCGGCGACCACCAGGACGCCCGCGGCGCGCCAGGCGAGCGCGATCACCGGGGCGCCTCCGTCCGGGCGGCCTGGCCGAACAGGCGGGTTTGCGCGAGGACGAGCAAGGCGTTGAGCGCGAAGCCGACCACGCCGATCCATGCGAGGTAGGCGAGCATGAGCTCGGGGCGCAGCGCCTGTCCCGCCGCCATCACCTCGTATCCGAGGCCCTGGGGATTGACCGCGATCTCGACCGTCACCGCGACGATCAGCGAAATCCCGGCGGCGAGGCGGAACGCCACGAAGATGCGGGGCAACGCCGCCGGCGCGACGATCTTGACCGTCCGCTGCACCGGAGAAAGCCTCAACGCCCGCGCCACCTCGATCAGCCGCGGCTCGACGCCGCCGACCGCGGCCCGGGACAGGATCATGAGCGGCCAGAAGCAGGCGTAAGCGACGATCACGATCTCCAGCCGGTAGCCGAAGCCGAGCGCCACCAGCGCGACCGGGATCACCGCCACCGATGGGATCGGCCGCATGAGCTCGAGGGCGAGCTCGAGCAGGCGATCGAGCGCGCTCACCGACCCGAGAAGGATGCCGAGCGCGAGGCCGAGGCTCGCGCCGATGGCGAGACCGCCGAACGCGCTGAGCAGCGTGTCGCGCGTCGCGGCGACCAGCGAGCCGTCGGCAAGCGCCTGGACGAACGCGACGGCGATCTGGGATGGAGGCGCGATCGAATCGCTCGGTGCCGCGGCGCGCCCGCCGATTTCGGCCAGAACCAGCATCGCAACGGGCAGGGCGAGCGCCTTGGCCGCGTTCACCGATCGCCTCCTGCTTCGGTGAAATGGATGAAGTCGTAGAGCTTGCGGCGCAGGCCCAGGAATTCCGGGCTTTCGCGGGTCGCCACCTGATCGCGCGGGCGGGGCAGGCTGATCTTCAGCTCGATGCCGATGCGACCCGGATGCGGCTTGAGGCCGATGACGCGGTCGCCGAGATAGATCGCCTCCTCAAGGTCGTGGGTGACGAAGAAGATTGTCGCCCCGGTCGCGCGGGCGATTTCGAGCATTTCGTCCTGGAGGCTCTGGCGGGTCAGCGCGTCTAGCGCCCCGAACGGCTCGTCCATCATCAGCGCCGCAGGCTCCTGGGCGAGACAGCGCGCGATTTGGAGCCGCTGCTGCATGCCGCCGGACATCTGCGCAGGATATTTCTGCGCGTAGGCGAGGAGGCCGACCCGCTTCAACAGTTCAGCGATGCGCGCCTCGCGCTCGCCGCGTGGCGTCGCCATCGCCTCGAGCGCCAGCGAGACATTGCCGGCGGCGGTCCGCCACGGCAGGAGCGCCTTGGAATAGTCCTGGAAGACGACCGCGACGTCCCGGCGCGGCCCCTTGACCGGCGCGCCGGCGAAAGCGACCTCGCCGCCCGTGGGTGGGATGAGCCCGGCGGCGACGCGCAGCGCCGTCGTCTTGCCGCAGCCGGACGGGCCGACGACGCACACGATCTCGCCGCGCCGGACCTCGAACGTGAGCTTGCCCAAAACCAGGTGATCGCCGAAGGCGAGATCGACGTCGCGGAATTCGATCAGCGCCGCGGCGTCGCGGGTCACGAGGCGCGGTCCGCGCCGCCGCCTGGATAGACGCGCGCCAGTGTCGAAGCGATGTGCGCTGTGAGCAGGGCCTCGGCCCGTTCGCGCGAGCGCCCGATCGTCAATTCGGCGAGAATCTCGTGCTCGCGCACGAACTCCTCGTAGCCGGCGAAAGTCGCCATCATCAGCCGCCGGTAGCGATAGGCCTCGTCGTAGAGCGTCGAGCAGGCGGCCATGAGCCGGGGCGAGCCGCAGGCGGCGATCAGCGAAGCATGGAAGCGCTTGTGCAAATCGTTGAAGGCAGGTTCGCCCTCGCCGAACCCGCGCGGATTGTGGGCGACATAGCGCTTCAACTGGTGCAGGGCGGCGACGATCTCGCCTTCCCAGGCGCCGTCCCCTGCCGCCATGCTGAGCCGCAGGGCTTCGCGTTCGAGGAGGGTGCGAACGCGCACGATGTCGCCGAGGTCCTCGCGCGACACCGATTGGACGCGAAAGCCGCGCTTGCCGATCGCATTGACGAGGCCGCGCGCGGCGAGTCGCGACAGCGCCTCGCGCAACGGCGTCGCGCCGACTCCGTAGCGCGCCGCGGTCTGCATGATTCCGAGGCGGCTGTCGGGGGCGAGCGCGCCGTTGAGGATATCAGCCTCGATGCGCTGCGCGGCGCGCTCGGTCAGGGTGTCCGCGTCGGCGGTCGTCAAGGGAGAACAAGCTTGTCGAGATCGATCGGCGCCTGCAGCATGTTCTGCTGTTTCATGGTCTCGACCCACCAGGCGAAATCCGAGCCTTTCAACTCCGGCTGGGAAACGTCTGGCCGGCTAAGACGGACCAGCTCGATTGGCATCTTGGTGAACTTGGAGATCGACTCGCTCGCTTTGTCGCGGTCGGAATTGACGATTTTCGCTCCCTCCTCGATCGACTCGCGAAAGGCCTTGATGACGTCCGGGTGCTGCTCGGCGAAGGCGCGCGTCGACACGTAGGAGAGGATCGGATCGGTGCGGTTGAGGTCAAGAAGGTAGCGAACCGCAACGGCGCCCGTTCCGGCGTTCTTGATTCGGGTTATGAGCGGTTCGCCGGTCAGCACGGCGTCGACGGAGCCCGACTTCAGCGCGTCGTTCTGGGTCGGAAAGGTGACCTCGACGAAGTTGACGGTCTTTGGGTCGACGCCCTTCTCGATCAGCCATTTGACAAACAGGACATGCAGGAAAGCGCCGATGCCCGGCGCGCCGACCTTCTTGCCGACGAAGTCTTTGGCGTCGTTGATCGTCACGCCATTGCGCGCGA
>JBAUXQ010000990.1:0-15785 GCA_049584355.1 Roseiarcus sp.
GCGCTTGCCTGCGCCTTCGCCGTCTCGGCCCGAAGCCCGACCCAGCTCGAGGCGATCGAATGGCCGCCGAAGAACCCGGCTGTGAGGACGCCGACGCCGAAGATCGTCAGCGCCAGGCTTTCGGGCAAAGTCAGCAGCGCTCCGATCGGCATGAGCACGATGGCGACGCCGATGACCCGGCGCCGGCCGTAGCGTCCGGCGAGTTCGCCCATGACCGCCGAGCTGACCGCGCCGACGAGATAGATCGAGAACACGAAGCCGATCGCCGACTGGCTCAGCGAAAACGGCGGCTGCGCGAGCCGAAAGCCGATGTAGTTATAGGTGGTGACCAGGACGCCCATCAGCAGGAAGCCCAAAGCGAACAAGTATCTCAGGCCCGGATCGCTGAAATGCATCCGAATCGCCGGCAGGAGCGCCGCCGGCCGCGTCTTCGGCGGCAGCCGCCGCTCTCTCGGCAGGGCGAAAGCGAACGCACACGCACAGCCTAGCGAAACCAGGCCGACGATGCCGAAGGCCGCGCGCCAACCTCCGACGTCGGCGACGGCCGCGCTCCCCAGGCGTCCAGCCATCCCGCCCAGCGTGTTGCCGGCGATATAGAGGCCCATCGCCAGTCCGATCGCCGAACGATCCATCTCCTCGGCGAGATAGGCCATCGCCACCGCCGGAACGCCCGAGAGCGCAAGCCCGGTCAGCGCCCGCAGTACGATCAGCGTCGTCCAATCCGGCGAAAGCGAGACGGCAAGCGTCGCCGCCGCGGCGGCGAACAGAGAAGCGGTCATGACCGCCTTTCGGCCCAGGACGTCCGACACCGTCCCGGCGAACGCCATCGCGACCGCCAGAACTCCGGTCGTGGCCGACAGCGAGAGGCTCGCCGCGGCGGGGGAGATCGAGAAGGCGCTGGCGAAGCCCGGCATCAGCGGCTGGACGCAGTAAAGGACCGCGAACGTCGCGAAGCTGCCGAGAAAGAGGGCGAAGTTGACGCGCCAGAACCGCGCGCCCCCGCGCCCGATCAGCGGCGGATCGCCGGCCGGAGCAGCGAGGCCCGGGAGCGGGGAGGTCGACGTCACGGCCGCAGCCTTTCCGCCGGGGAGGCGGAAATGCAAGACAAATCCGGGCGGGGGCCAAAGCGCCGCGCGAGTGTTTCAGTGAAGCGAAGGAAAAGACTTCGCAGCGCTCCTGGGCGGGGAGTCGGATGTCACCTCACGCGCCGCCGCATTGGTGCTCGGCATCCGGCAGGGTCCATGAACCGCGCGTGCGCAAGTTGGTCGTCTTGTACATCCGACCGCGATCGTCCCCGGGCGGACAATGACGCGGGACGGAAACGAGGCACATGGTGACTGGGTCGCCGGGCCGCGAACGGTCGACAGCCGGCTCTTGTTCGTAAGAGACCTGATAGCCGCCGTTAGCGAATTCGATTGCGCTTCCCGAGCCCGGCGTCGGCTGATTGGTCGCTCCGTCCATCAGTCGCTCCTCGACCTGTTTCACGGTCGTCTTTGCGCACTGACCAATTCGCACCGGCAACCCTTCGGCCAGAGCCGGCGGCGCCAAGATGAGCGTGACTGGCAATACCCATGAGCGCATCATGGAGGCCTTCCTATCAGTTTCCCTACTCCTTGCCCATGACCGCCAGCACCTGCTGGAGCGGCGCCGGGGAAGTGCCGAATGCGCCCGAATAGGGATCGCTGAGGTCGAGGATGAGATAGACCGCGCTCGCGATCGCAATCGCGCCGACCGCCCCGCAGGCGATCGACATCGGATTGCCCTTCGACATCAGGCCATAGCCGCAGAACAGAGCCATCGCCCATGCGACTACGGTCAGGATCAACGGATAGGATACCGGGTTCGACAGCGCAAACGACATCTGCAATCGCGACTGGGCGATTGCCGCGACTGTCGCGTTCGCGGAGGCGAGCGCCTGCTTCTCGGCGTCCGTCGAGGGTTGAAGTTCGGCCAGGGCCTTCTCCCGGTTGCGCAGGCTCTCGACCGCCGCGGAGAAATTCTTGGCGACGAAAGTGGCGTCGCTCTCTTTCGCTCCCCAGACGTCGTCGATTGTCTTGGCAAGGTTTTGCCGGACCTTGGCGCGTAGGGGCGTGGCGTCCGGTCCGTAGTCGGCGAGGGCGAGATCGAGCTGCAGAACCTTGGCCGCGATGGTCTGCACCGCCAGATTCTGGCCGGCGTAGACGCCATATGCGGTCCAGATCAAGAGGCCGAGAACGAGAGCGGACAAGAGGGTAAGGAGGCCGACGACCGCTCCGATCATATCGCGCGGACCCCCCGTGGTGAATTTCTCCGGCAGCACCCGCTGGAGGACGAGCCCGATCGTTCCGGCGGCAAACACGGCGATGGCGACGCAGAGCGCGAATTTTTCCGGACTCATAGGCCTCCCCGAGCCGCAAGCGTCCGCGCGAGTTATCGGTTGCGCGATCGGAACGCAACACGGGCTTCAGCTCCCCGCCCGCCCGCCGCCGACGCAGGCGTCGATGAAATCGTCCATCCGCCGCGCGACCGCACGGATGTCGAACAGCGCCTCGACCCGCTTGCGTCCGGCGCGGGCGAGATCGGCGCGCCGATCGGGCGCGTCCATCAGCGCTCCGAGGGCCGCCGCCAGACCGCCCGCGTCATTGGGGTCGATCGTGACCGAACAAGGTCCGCAGACCTCGGCGAGGCCTCCCAGTCCCGAGCCGATCAGCGCCGCGCCGCTCGCCAGCGCTTCGAGCGCCGTGCGCCCGAACGGCTCGGGCGTCTTGGTCAGCGCGAGGCCGATCGCAGATTTTTCCCAAGCCGCCTTGACCTCGGCATGGGGAAGATTCGCGTCGATCCGGACCCTGCCGCCGGACGCTTCGGCCGCGTCGCGAAGCTTCCTGACGGTCCCGGGCTCCCGGTCGGTGGCGGAGAGGATGAAGCGGGCGCTCCAGCCGGGCCGCGTCTTGAGCGCGCTTGCGATCGCCGCCATCGCCTCGATGTGGCCCTTGTCGGCGAGCGCGCGGCCGACGCTGAGGATCGACGCGTCCTTGGGTTCGGTCGCCGACCAGGCTCCCATGTCGAGCCCGTTGGGGATCGCGCGCATCGGCGCGCGGGTGAACGGAAAATTGTCCCGGAAGCGCGCGAGGGCGTCCTCGCTGACGAAGGCGAGGCCGGCGAGCGGCGCAACCTTAAGACGCGCGGCGGCGACGCCGGCGGCCCCCCGGGGCGCGGTCTCGTAGGCGTGGCTGTGGAGGAGTACGCGAGCGCCAGAGGTCGCGGCGATCAGGGCGGCGGCGGGAAGATGGTTCTCGACCACCGCGATGTCGATCCCGCGCCGGCGCAGGAGCCGGGCGACGCCGAGCGCCTTGGCGACATTTCCGCCCAGCGAAACGTCGGCGATGGTCGCGATCTCGACCCCCGCGAACGGTTCGTCGACCGGCGGACAGGCGACCAGGGTCGAGCGCGCATAACGGCTGTATAGGACGAGATCGCGGACGCAGAGCTCCACCGATGACGCCAGCCGCGGCCCGAAATGCGCGTTGCGCAGCAGGACGTAGGCGATCTTCGGGTCACGCGCCATCATCGCAGTTCAAATTGTCCAGGCCCGCTACGCGACGCCCCGGGCGTCCTTACATGCGAGGGACGGGCAGGACAAACGGCGGGCGCGATTGCGGCCCACGGCGAATTTTGCTTGAACGATCGGCCGATCAGCGAAAGGCGCGCGAACCGATGGTCCCCTCCGCCGACGAACCGAACGCGCTCACCCATATCGGCGCCCGGGGTGAAGCGCGGATGGTCGACGTTTCGGACAAGGAAGCGACGAGCCGGGTCGCGATCGCCCAGGGACAGGTGCGCATGGCCGCTTCGACCCTGGCGGCGATCATGGCCGGCGACGCCAAGAAGGGCGACGTGATCGGGGCGGCGCGAATCGCCGGCATCATGGCGGCCAAGAGGACCGCCGACCTCATTCCACTCTGCCATCCGTTGAGCCTGAGCAAGGTTCTGGTCGACATTGCGCCCGACGACGCCCTGCCCGGCCTCACCGTGCGGGCCGAGGCGCGATGCGTCGGGCCGACCGGCGTCGAGATGGAGGCGCTGACCGCCGTCTCCGTCGCCTGCCTCACGATCTACGACATGGCCAAGGCGATCGACCGGGGCATGAGCATCGAAGAGGTGCGGCTGATCGAGAAACGCGGCGGCAAATCGGGCGAATGGCGGGCCGCGCGAGGGAAGCGCCAAGGAGAGAAGCGCCGATGAGCGCCATGATCACGGTCGAGGACGCGCTGGCCCGCGTGCTGGCGTCCGCCGAGGCGCCTTTGGAGGAAGAAAGGATCGTCCTCGACGCTGCTTACGGCCGTGTGCTGGCGCGCGACATCAAGGCGCTCAGGACCCAGCCGCCGTTCGCCAACTCGGCCATGGACGGCTATGCCGTGCGCGCCGCCGACACGGCTCAAGCGCCCCTGACCTTGACGGTGATCGGCGAGTCGGCGGCAGGCCGCGCTTTCACGAGCGCCCTCGGTCCGGGCGAAGCGTTGCGCATCTTCACCGGCGCGCCGACGCCCGAAGGCGCCGACGCCATCGTCATTCAGGAGGATGTCCGGCGGGAGGGCGACCGCATCTCTCTCGCGGCCGCCGTGCTCGCTGGCGACAATCTGCGCCAGGCGGGCATGGACTTTCGCGCCGGCGAGGCCCTGATCGCAGCCGGCCGCCGTCTCACCCCTCGCGACGTGGCGTTGGCGGCGGCGGCCAACCACACCCATGTCCCGGTCCGCCGACGCGCCAGGGTCGCGATCCTGGCGACCGGCGACGAATTGGTCCCGCCCGGCGGGACGCTCGGTCCGGCGCAGATCATCGCGTCGAACAATTACGCCGTCGCCGGGCTCGTCGAGGCGACTGGCGCGATCGCGATCGACCTCGGGATTGCCGTCGATGAGATCGGCGCGCTCAGGGACGCCGCAAGCCGCGCGCGCAGCGCAAGGTCGGACGTGCTGGTGACGCTCGGCGGAGCGTCGGTCGGCGATTACGATCTCGTGCAGCAGGCGCTGGTCGCCGAAGGGATGGAGCTCGGCTTCTGGCGCATCGCCATGCGTCCGGGCAAGCCGCTGATGCACGGACGCATCGGCGCGATGCGCGTCCTTGGCCTGCCTGGCAACCCGACCTCGTCTGCGGTCTGCGCGGTTCTGTTCCTGCGCCCGCTCATCCGCGCCTTGCATGGCGAACCCGATCCGGGCGCCGATCCGAGCCAACCCGCCCGTCTCGCCGTCGACCTTCCCGCCAACGGGCCGCGCCAGGACTATATGCGCGCTTCGCTCGCCCGGGGCCCTGACGGGATCCTCGTCGCGACCCCGGCCGCCGTCCAGGATTCCTCGTTGGTGAAAACGTTGGCGCGCGCCGACGGCCTCATCGTCCGCCCGGTGCGCGCGGAACCGGCGAAGGCGGGCGATGCGTGCCGGATCATCCCGTTTCATGGCCTCGGGGTGTAGAGCATTCCGGCTTTAGGCGGAGGCGATGGGCGTAGCCGCGGTCGGTGACCGCCGCCGGCGCCATCAACGATCGCGCCTGCGAAGCGGCGTCAATCCGATCGCTGCTCGCTTTAGAGGCGGAGAGGCGTTCCGACGAAGCGGTCGGGCTGTCAATGCCCCGGCGCGGGCCAATGCCGCTGAAGAACCCCGAACAGAAAAGCCGTCGTCAGGCCGAACAGCATCATGCCGTTAAGCGCCTCGATCGCCCCCATCAAGCGCCAATGCTGGGCAAGGTAGAGTTCCGCATGGCCGTAGGTCGTCATGGCGTTGAGTGAGTAGAGCATGGCGCTGGAGAATTCAGGGCGCGCGCCGAGGGCGACATAGGCGACCGCCCAGACGCCCGCTTCGAGGCCGTGCAGGACCGTTATCAGAATGACGGTCGGAACAATGATGACAGTGAGAGTGAACGAAGACCGATGCCGGCCGAAGGTCAGCGACAGCGGGAGCACGAGCTGCTCCCGGATCAGAGCGAGGCCGAAGGCGTGCGCCAACACCGTGAACACGATGAGCGGCAGGCTCCAGGCCCAATTGTTGGACCAAGCCTCGGCGACGTCAAACACCCCTCACCCGCGGCCCCGAGACCGACAGCGCGACCCGCGAATACGGGTCGCTCCGATCAATACCAGTCAATACCAGCCGGGGGCGTATGGACCCCAGGCGCCGCCCCAGTCCAGCGCGGCTTCCTGGTTCAGGATCGCCGTGGTCTCTTGCATTTGGGCAATGTTGTTGGCGGTGCGGATCTGCTGATATTGCTGGTAGGCGGCGTCATTGCCGATATAGGCGCAGCCGCACCCGGCGGCGTCGGCGTAGATATAGACGTTGTGGCCTTTCCGCTGCGCGACGACGATGGTGTTCTGCGGCAGCGCCTGAAGCTTGGTCATCTTCAGCGGCGTGTCGGCCGGCTGGCGCACAAACCCGGCCGCGGCGAGTTGCCCTTCCTTTTCCGGCGCCCCGACACTCACGCAGCCAGCCAGAACAGCCGACGCGGCAAGAGCCGCCACACCGATCCGAATCGCCTTGATCATCGCCCATCCCTCCCTGATGAGGGACTTTCGCCCCCTGCCCGCCCGCCTGTCAATCGCGTGCGGCTTTCTCAATGCGGCGGAATGTCCGATGTCTGCGCCGCGACGTCGGGCAGTTTCGTTTGAGTCCAGCCGCCGCCAAGCGCAACGATAAGGTCGACCGCCTCGGTCTGGACCAGCGCCTGGGTCGTGAGCAGAGCTTCCTCGGCCGAGAGCTGCTGGGCTTCGGCGACAACGACCGCGGTGAAGGCCTGCGTCCCGGCCTGATATTCGTTGAGCGTGATCTGGGTCGCCTGACGGGAGATGCGCACGTTTTCGGCCTGCACCTTGACCTCGCGCGAATAGATGCGAATCCCCGCAAGCGCATCCTCGACCTGCTGGATCGCAGTCAACACCGTCTGGCGGTAGGTCGCCACATCGGCCTGATAAGTCTGGCGCGCGGCCTCGACCTGGGCGGTGGTGAGGCCGCCGTTGAACAACGGCTGGGCGACCGACGCGCCGAACGACCAGACCGGATTGGTCGGGCCGAAGGCGGCGGCGAACGGGTTGCCGGAATAGCCGACAAGGCCGTTCAGCGATACAGCGGGAAAGTAGCCGGCGAAGGCGACGCCGATCTCGGCGTTAGCCTCCCGCATCGCCTCTTCCGCCGCTGCGACATCGGGCCTGCGCTCCAGCAGCGAAGAGGGAAGACCGACCGGGACAGCCGGAACGCGGGTCGCCAGGCTGCCGCGCGAGATCGAAAGGTCGGCAGGCGGACGGCCCATCAGCACCGCGATCGCATGTTCGCTCTGGGCGCGCGACACGCCCGCCGCGATGAGTTGCGCCTGGGCGTTGAGCACCTGCGTCTCAGCGGTGATGACGTCGGATTTGGCGGCGGTCCCGGCGTTATACTGGTTCTGCGTGATCGAGAGCGAATGCTTGTATTCGATCACCGTTTTCTCGAGCAGGTCTTCGAGCGAATCCGCCTCTCGAAGCGTGACATAAGCCTGTGCGAGCAGCGATTGCTCGGAAAGCGTGGCGTTGGCGAGGGTGGCGGCGCTCACTTCCGCGCCCGCCTGCTGGGCCTCGACCTCGCGCCTGACTTGCCCCCAGATGTCGAGCGTCCACGTTCCCGAGGCCTCGGCGGTCAGCTGGGTCCCGGATTCTGACGAGCGCGTCGCCGAGCCGTTCCCCTGGACGGTCGGAAAAAGCCCGGCGCGCGCCTCGTTGATGAGCGCCAGCGCCTCGCGATAATTGGCCTCGTCCGCCTTGACCGTCTGGTTGGACACGACGACGTCGGGCATGAGCTGATCGAGCTCCGGGTCGTGAAACACCGACCACCATGCGCCTTTCGGCTCGCTCTCGCGCGGCGTGGCGATCTTCCAGCCCTTGATCTCCTTGAACTGCGGCGACACGATCGCCGCCGGCCGCTCGAAGTTGGGGCCGACCGCCGCGCAACCTGAGAGCGCGAACGCGGCGAGAACGAGGTTCACCGGCGTCAGCGAAAGCCGCGCCGCGACGCCGTCCGCCCGCTCATGGGCCGACGCGAGGCTCGCCGCGAGCCCGTCGCGCCTTCTCCGCCCCGCAGCCGCGCGGGCTATGTCCGGGGTGCGCAAAGCGATGGCGAAGTCCCCCTCCCGGCCGGCTTGCCCAGGCCAGACCCTTTCCGAACCGTCCTTTAGGCGCCATTCGCATCGGTGGCGCAAGTCCGGGCGCGGGCGGTTGTGAACACGTTTCGGCGCCTGTCCGGCCGCCCAGGCGGCAACCGGAGCGTGCGGCGGGTTTGCAGGCGGCGTTGGCGGAGATCGGCTCAGCCCCGATCAGCGGACAGTTTGGCGCGGCCCCACCAGAGCAGCACCCCAAGCACAATCAGGACCGCGCCGATGAGAAAAAGAAACAACGCCGCCTGTTCGAACCAAGTGACAATCGGCACCGCAATGGCGAGGAAGACGCCGGCGACGCACAGCTTCCAGGCTCTCAAGTCCAGTCCCGCGACGAAGACGCCGAGAGCCAGCAGCGTCAGCAGCATGCTCCCTAACGCGGGGCTGGTGACGAGGCCGCGAACGTTGCTGACGTAGATCAGGTACATGGCGGCGAGGATGGCCGCCCATTGGCCGAACTGGACCGCAACCATCTCGAGTCGCCCCCGGCCATGCGGTAAGTTGCGCCAACCCACGGCAATGCACAGAAGCGCGGTTATTGGGGTCATAACGACCCAATAGGTCGCCGTCGGGGTGCGAAAAAGGCTTGTCCAGCAGACGCCGACAACGCCGATGATGACGATTGCGAAATAAGGGGCCTCAGCCAGCAGGCCGATCCATATACTGCTCCGATTAGGCTGCGCGACGCCGTCGGAAGGCGATGAATTCGCATCGGACATCGTTCGCTTCCAGTCGGCGCCCGTTGGGCGAAGCCGCGCTCCTCGTGTGAGATTCCTATCATGCGCGCAGCCGCCCGGCCACGACTTCAGCGCCGAGGCGCGACCACCGCCAATCGATTGGGAATCCACGTTGCGACGATTTCGACCCGACACGCCGCGGCGGCCTGTTTCCAGGCGAGCCGCGTTCGCTCCGAATAATGGCGATCCTCGCCGATCAGTTCCGCGCCCCGACGATCGCCCGCCAGAAGCCGCTATAGGCCAATTCGAAGCCGACGATCTGATAGTCGAGGTCGATCGCGTCCATGACCTCGTAGGCGGAATTGTTGCAGATCGGGAAGATGATCAGTCCGTCCTTCGACACGTGGCGGCGCGCCTGGCGCAGGTAGGCTTCGGTGATGCGCCCGTGCGGATCGCAGAGACTGAACCGCTCGATGTCGTTCTCCGGGTTCTTGTCGACCATCGGCGTATTGAAGACGATGAGGTCGAAGTCTTTTTCGTCGATCTTCTCGAACAGGTCGGATTGAAACGCCGTCAAGGTGACGTTGTTGAGCCGGGCGTTGGCGACCGTCGCCTCGACGGCGATCGGCGAAATGTCGGTGGCGACGGTCCGCGACGTCCAATTGGCGGCCATGAACAGCGAGATGATCCCGCAGCCGGCGCCGATCTCGAGCGTCTTGCCGATCAGGTTCGGGTTCATCGCCTTGATATTGCGAATGAAAAACTCGGAGCTCGAGTCCGGCAGCGGGTGGTAGACCCCGGCCGGCACGTCGACCACCAGGCCGTCGGCGCAGATCCGCTCGGGGACCGCCTGCCGGCGCACCAGCGCTTCATGCGCGGCCGCAATGTCGAACTTGGCCGTGGTGACCAGATTGGAAATCCCGAGCTTGCGCAGAACGGAGGCCCGCGGCGGCCCGATCCGCCGCTCAACGTTGAGGTAACCGATACTCATTTGACCTCGCCTTCCCGTTGTCGGCGCAACAATTTGACTACTCGCAGCGGGGCGCCATCGCAAAGGCGCCACAGCCGTCTCAAGCTATACGATTGGATTATCTTGTTGGTTTCAGGATTCCCGCCCGCGCTCGCTGTCGTGCCAATCGCGCAACAACCAATGCGACAGCGCAGTCAGCAGGAGATGAATTGTGATGCCCGCGACCGAAATCAAGAGCAGCGCGGCGAACATTCGCGGGATATTGAGGCGAAACCCGGACTCGACAATGCGATACGCGAGGCCCGACCCCTGGCCGGCCGACCCGGCGGCGATCTCGGCGACGATGGCGCCGATCAGCGCCAGGCCGCCGCTGATCCGCAAGCCGGCGAGAAAATAAGGCAAGGCCGACGGCAGTCTGAGCAGCAAGAATTGCTGCATTTTCGAGGCGCGGTACATCTGGAACAGGTCGACGAGATTGTGGTCGGCGGAAGAGAGCCCGAGCGTGGTGTTGGCCAGCAGGGGAAAAAACGCCACCAGAAACGCGCACACCAGAACCGCGATGCCGGGCGTCAAATAGATAAGAAGTAGCGGCGCGATGGCGACGATCGGCGTCACCTGCATCGCGACCGCGAACGGATAGAACGCGCGCTCGACGATCCGCGACTGGGCGAAAATAATAGCCAGCGTGACGCTGCCGATGACGGCGATCAGGAGCGCCTTGAGCGTAATCGACAGCGTCACCCAGAGCGAGGCTGAGAGCACCGGCCAATCCGTAATGAGGGTGGCGATAATGAGGCTCGGCGCCGGCAACAGATAGGACGGGACCTCGAAATAGCGGACCAGCCCCTCCCAGGCGAATAGCCCCATACCCAACGTCAGGGCGGGAACCGCGTAGCCGACGAAGTCGTCGCGACTCACGGCATCCCGCTCTTGAGCATCTTCGGCGGCTGATCACCCATCGCGACGTGGAGCGCAGCCGAAGTTTGGACGCACGTGTCGGCGTACTCCTGGCACAGCCGGAACCCCTCGTGGCGCGATTCAGTCGGCGCTTCGACCATGATTTCCGCGACTGCGCGTCCCGGCCGCGCCGCCATCACTACGATCCGGTCCGAAAGATAGACGCTCTCGAACACTGAATGGGTCACGAACACGACTGTCGCCCCGAGCGCCGACCGCAGCGCCGCCAGATCGTCGTTGAGCTTGAGGCGGGTGATCTCGTCCAGGGCGGCGAACGGCTCGTCCATCAACAGGACCGTCGGCCGAGTCACCAGGGCGCGGGCGATCGACACCCGCATCTTCATTCCCCCGGACAACTGGCGCGGGTAGGCCTTGGCGAAGCCGGCGAGCCCGACCTGCTCTAGCGCCTCTTCGACGCGTGGCCGGGCCTTTTCCTTCGACACGCCGGCGAGACGCAGCGGCAGCCAGACGTTGGTGAACACATCGGACCATGGCGTCAGCGTCGGCTCCTGAAATACGAAGCCGAGCTCCGGACATGTGGTCCGCCAGGTAATCTCGCCGCGCGTCGGCGCGGTCAGTCCCGACAGCAGTCGCAGGACCGTGGACTTTCCGCAACCGGAAGGCCCGAGCAGGGAGAGAAACTCGCCCGCCTGAATGTTGAGGTCGAGGCCCCTCAGAGCCGTCACCTCATTGGCGAAGACCTTGTCGACGCCCCGCAGCGTCACCAAGGGTGGCGTGGCCACCCGGACCGCAGCTTCGTTCGTCAGCGTCGCAATCTTGTTCATCGCGCGAACCCGCCGTCTCTTGGCCGCAGCCGTTCAGGCCGCCGACCCCGTCTCCCAACCACGCAAGTTGCATGCCGCTGGCGCTTCGAGCTCATCGCAGGATTCCGCGCCTGGCTTTCGCCGTCCGCATCCCACCCCTCCCGAGGTCGCGCCCGCCTAGCCATTCAACGCGCTTCTACCATGAACATTATAGACCTCGTTATTCCGGGTCAAACAACAGCTAATGCGAGAACATGTCGAGTACAAGAGGCCAATATTTGCTGCAGCGCAGCGTCGGCGGGCAATGAAAGACCGGCGTTCTTGACGCCAGGCGGCGCGGCATGCCATTCGCGGCCGTCGCGCCGGCCCGCCGCATAAAGAAACGAGCCAGAGCGGAATTTGATCCATCGGCGGCGCGGCCGATCCTGTTCCCTTGCCAAAGGTCCGATCGATGGCCACGGATTATGTCGCCGACAATCTCGAAGCGCCGGTTCTCGACCATCTGTTCCCGAACATGATCGAGGCGAACAAGAGCGCGTCGACCTGGCCCTATTTTCGCAAGCAGATCGACCACCCCTTCCGCGTCGACAGGCGTAATCCAACGGTCGGCTTCATCAACCGCGACGAAGCTTCGATCCTCTACGCCAATGCGCGCGCCTTCAGGGGGCGAAGCGGGATCGAGATCGGCGCGTGGCGAGGCTGGTCGACCGCCTATCTCATCGCCGCCGGCGTCGCCCCGCTCCACGTGGTCGAGCCGCTGCTCGCGGACCCGGAGTGGCGGAGCGAATTCGAGGCGGTCATCCGCGGCGCGGGCGGGTCCTCCTCGACCATCCTCGCGCCGGAGAAAAGCCCCGAGGCCGTCGTCCGCCTCGGCGAGGCGGGAGCGCGGTGGTCGTTCGCGTTCATCGACGGCGACCACGACGGCGATGCGCCGAGAAAAGACGCGCTCGCTTGCGCGCCCTACCTCGAAACAACCGCAATGGTCGTGTTCCATGACCTCGTGTCGCCGCACGTAGCGGCCGGGTTGCGCGCGCTTAGGGCGGAAGGCTTCAGCGTGATGGCGTATCAGACGGCGCAGATGATGGGGGTGGCGTGGCGGGGCGCGATCGCGCCGGTGGCGCACAAGCCCGATCCGGCGCAACATTGGCAGGTTCCCGATCATCTGACCGGGATAAGGATATCGGGCGAGGCCGCAGCCTGACGCGCTCGCCCGCGGCGAAAGGAGAGGACCATGGCTCGGTTGGCATTGGCCGCGGCGCTCGGCGCGGCCGTTGGCGCATTCGCCCCACTAGCCTCGCCCGCCTTGGCGGACGACGCTCAAGTGGCGCGCGGACACTATCTCGTCATCATTTCCGGCTGCTCGGACTGCCATACGCCAGGCGCGTTGCTGGGCTCCCCGGACATGAAGCGCTACCTCGGCGGGTCGGACGTCGGATTCTCGATTCCGGGCAAAGGCATATTCGTCGGCCAGAACATAACGCCGGACAAGGAAACCGGGATTGGGTCGTGGACCAGCGACCAGATCGTCACCTCGCTCCGCACCGGCAAAACGCCGGAGGGGCGCGAGCTCTTTCCGGTCATGCCCTGGCCGGCGCTCTCGCATCTGACCGACGAGGACGCGCAGGCCATTGCGGCCTATCTCAAGAGCATTCCGGCAGTCGACCATAAGAACGCGGGGCCGATCGGGCCGAACGAAAAGGCGACGGTCTTCGTCTCGGTGACTCTGCCGGCCGACGCCTACAATGCGATGCAGGCGGCGAAGAAATAGCGACCGTCACTTCGGTCGCAAGTCGAGGCCGACGCTCTTGTTGACGAACTGGGTGGTGTAAGCCTTCTTGTAGTCGAGCCCGGCCTTGACCACCCCTGCCTTGACCATGGTGTTGTAGAACCCGCTCCAGCGGTCGTCGGTCATCGCGCCGATGCCTAGCTTGAGCGTGTCGCCGGAATCGACGATGCCGTATTCCTTCATCTTGGTGATCGAAAAGACGATCTGCTCGTCCGTCATCTCCGGATTTTCTCGCTTGATCGCCTCGTTGGCCTTCGAGTTGTCGCCGTAGAGATAATGGTACCAGCCGATGGTTGAGGCGTCGACGAACCGCTGGACGATGTCAGGATGCTCCTGCACATATTCGCGGCGGGTTTCGACCAGGGTCGCGTAGGTTGTGTAGCCGTAGTCGGCGAGGAGGAAGACGTTGGGCTTGAAGCCGCCCTGTTTTTCGACCTCGAGCGGCTCGGAGGTCAGGTATCCCTGCTGGATCGAAGTCTTGCTGACAATGAACGGCGCCGAATTGAAATTGTACGGCTTGATGTTCTCGTCCTTGAAGCCGTAGGCCAATCGCATCCAGGCCCAGAACGTGTTGACCGCGCCGGCGCTGACGAAGGCGGGATTGGCTTTGGGCAGATCTTCCCACTTGTCGAGGCCGACGCCAGGATGGGACATGAAGATTTGCGGGTTCTTCTGGAAATGCGCAGCGACGGCGATGGTGGGAATGTTGTTCTGCACCGCGAGGAAATCGCCAATCATGTCGCCGCCCATGTAGAACTCGATCTTGCCGGCGATGAGCAGCATGCCGCCGTTCGAGGTCGGGCCACCTTGGAGGATGGTGACGTCGAGGCCGTATTTCGCGTAAGTCCCGTCGACCAGGGCCTGGTAATAGCCGCCGGCCTCGGGGTCGGCGACCCAATTGGTGCCGAAGGTTACCTTGTCGAGAGCAAAGGCCGGGCCGGCGAACCCGATCGCCCCCGCCAAAGCCGCCATGATCGCAACGCGCATTCCAATTTCCTCCCGCCATCCAGTTCCGGAGACGACTGAACCCGTGCCTCGGCCCCCGCTGCGGACTGCCCCCGGCTTCTAGCCGACGCGCCGCAATAGGTCGCTTGCGCCCCCACGGCGAGCCACCATAAGGGCCGAAATTCCGTACGTCGAATCCATTTTTGTGAATTGTCGCGGCGGCCAGCTGCCGGGACGCGCGAGGCCGCGGCTTTACGTGTCGCCTCGGGTCGCCTATGCGCCCCCACTCGCGCGCCTCGCACCGAAACGGAGTCCGCCCCCGCATGCGCATATGGATCAAGGACCCGCTCGCCATTCTCGCAGCCGGCGCCGAGCGCGGGATCGTCGTCGAGGGCGCTGAAATCGTCGAATGCATCGCTCGCGGCCGAGCGCCGGCGACTCGCCCCGATGCGACCTTCGACGCCTCGCGCCATGTCGTGCTGCCGGGGCTCGTCAACGCCCATCATCATTTCTACCAGACGCTGACCCGCGCCCATTCCGCCGGCTTCGGCAAGGAGCTCGTCCCCTGGCTCGTGGCGATGGAGCGGGTCTGGGACCGCATGACGCCCGAGGCGCTCAGGATCGCGGTCAGGATGGCGCTGGTCGAACTGATGCTGTCCGGCTGCACGACCGCCGCCGACCACCACAATCTCTTTCCGCCCGGCCTCGAGGACGCCATCGACATCGAGGTCGAAGAGGCCATGAAGCTCGGACTGCGGATGACGGTGAGCCGCGGCTCGATGGGCATTTCAGAGAAGGACGGCGGCCTCCAGCCTGACTCGATCGTCCAGGATTCGGAGACGATCCTCGAGGACAGCGAGCGCGTGCTGCGGCTCTATCACGATCGCAATGCCGGAGCGATGGTTCGCGTCGCGCTCGCCCCCTGTTCGCCGCTCGCGGTTCCGAAGCGGGTGATGGAAGGCTCGGCCGAACTCGCCGAGCGCTTCGACGCGAGGCTCCATTGCCACCTCTGCCAGTCTCCCGACGAGGACGTCTACGCCATGCAGGCGTTCGGCAAGCGATCGGTCGACATCCTCGACGAGGCCGGGTGGCTGACCTCGCGCACATGGGTCGCGCATGGGATCTATTTCGATCCCGCAGAGATCGAGCGCCTCGGCCGCGCCGGAGTGGGGGTCAGCCACTGCGCCGCCTCGGACATGCTGTTTGCGCAAGGGATCTGCCCGACCGTGGATCTCGAGGCGGCAGGCGTCGCCATCGGGCTCGGCGTCGACGGCTCGGCCTCGAATGATTCGTCGAACATGATGGAGGCGGTCCGCCATTCGATGATGCTCGGACGGCTGCGCTACGGTCCGTCGGCGGTGACGCCCTACGATGCGCTGCGCTGGGGAACGCAAGGCTCGGCGCGTTGCCTGGGGCGCGACGACATCGGCGCGATCGGGGTCGGCATGCAGGCCGACCTCGCGCTATTCACCCTCGACGAGCCGCGCTTCAGCGGCGCGCAGGACCCGATCGCCGCGCTTGCGCTCTGCGGCGCCCAC
>JBAUXQ010000991.1:0-2647 GCA_049584355.1 Roseiarcus sp.
GGTTTCAGCGCCAACGAGCCGGATATGCGTCTCGTGGAGAGCGCCGAGCGCTATTGTCTCTGGATGGGCCGGCATTCGCCCTCTCTTTATGTTGTCGATCGGCCCAGCCGGCGCGCGGTCTGCTGGGTCACCGAGAAAAGCGCGGTCAAGGCCTGGGAGCGCTCGCGCCCCTTCCTTCCCGCGCTGCAGGCGATGTTTGACGATTCGCCCTGGCTCGCCGTTCATGCCGCCGCGCTCGCCCTCGAGGACCGGGCGATCCTGTTTGCGGGCCCGGGGGGCGCCGGCAAGACCACGCTCAGCCTTGCCGGCCTCAGCGCCGGCTGGCGGTTTATCGGAGACGATTACGTGGTTGTCGACTCCCGCGAACTGGCGCCCGCCGTTGCGCCGCTGTTCGCGACTGCGCGGCTGCGCGACGACATGGTCGCGCGCTTTCCGAACCTCGCGGGAGCGCGCACCGCCATTTCGCACGACTTCGAGGAACGGCGCCACGAGCTAAGCCTGCGGGGCATTCCGGAATTGCGCGGGGGCGCGGCCCGGCTCGAGCGGCTCCTCTTTGTCGAGCGGAGCGGACATCTCGCGCCCGACTTCGCCCCGATCCGGCGCTCGAAGGTTCTGGCCGCGATGGCCGCCAACATCTTCATCGCAACCCCCGGCGCCAAGGAGCCGCGGCTGCGCAAGCTATCGCGCCTCTTGACGGCGGCGCCGGTCGCCCGGTTCGATCCCGGACCCCGGATCGAGGACGCTCTCGCCGCGCTGATGGCGGACTTAAGGTGAGCGCCGCCCCGGCCAGCATCAGCGCGATCGTCCCGGTTCACAACGGGGCGTGTTTCGTTTCCGAAGCGCTGCGCAGCGTGAAGAGCCAGACGCTCGCCGCCGACGAGATCATCGTCGTCGACGATGGTTCGTCGGACGGGAGCGCGGACATCGTTCGACGCGAGCATCCCGATGTCGTCTTGATCGCGCAGCCGCGCGGCGGCCCCGCCGCCGCCCGCAATGCCGGGGCGCGGCGCGCGCGCTGCGACGCGCTGGCGTTCCTCGACCACGACGATCTCTGGCCCCCGGAACGCAACTCCGCCCTGCTCCGGGCCTGGAGGGCGCATCCCGAGGCCGACGTCGTCTGCGGCTCGTTCAGCCTGCTTCTCGGGCCCGGCGCGAGCGACGACCCACGGCTCAGGCGCGCGGAGGGCGGCCATGTCCCGTTCCTGTTCAGCGCGCTTATGATCCGCCGGTCCTGCTGGCTCGCCCACGGCGGCATGGAAAGCGTGCGCGACTACGCGGAAGATCTCGACCTCCATCTCCGTCTGAGCGAGGCCGGCGCGACCATCCTTTACATCGACGCCGTTACCCTGATCTACCGCATCCATGGGGCCAACCGGTCGCGCGCGGCCTCCCGCAACTCTCACGCCCTGCTCTCGGCCTTGCGCGCGGCCGTTCTGCGCCGTCGCGCATGACGCGGGAACCGTGATGCGGGTGTCCGTCCTTCTCGCCTGTTGGAACGCAGCCTCCTATGTCGGGGAGGCGGTGCAGTCGGTGCTGGACCAGCGTCCGGCGCCGTTCGAGGTCATCGCCGTCGACGACGGATCGGCGGATCGGTCGGCGGCCATCCTGGCGGGCTTCGGGGCGCGGCTGGTTCTGATCCGCCAGGCGAATTCGGGAGTGGGCGCCGCTCTCAACCGCGCCGCCGCCGAGGCGACGGGCGACGCCCTCGCCTTCATCGACGCCGACGATTTGTGGACGCCGGGAAAGCTCGCCCGGCAGATTGAAGCGCTGGCGGCGGATCCGGAACTCGACGCCGTCTTCGGCTTCATGGAAACCTTTGCGAGCCCCGACTTGCCGCAGGACCAACGGTCGCGGCTGCGTATCCCGGAAAGGGCCGAGCCGGCCTTCACCAAGAACGGCATGCTCATCCGCAGCGCCGCTTTCAACCGCTTGGGCGGATTTGATCCCGAACGCCGCAACGCCGATTTTTTCGCCTGGTACGCTCGCGCAGTCGGCGAGGGATTCCGATGGCGCCTGCAGCCGGAGGTCGTCTGCCGGCGTCGGCTTCACTCGCAAAACATGGGGCGGTTGGATCGGGAACGGCAGCGCCGCGACTATCTGCTGACGATGAAGGCGTTTCTGGACGCGCGGCGAGGGCCGCGCGCGCGAGTGTCATGAACAGCCTCCCGCTGCCCGATCGCGCCCGTTGGCTGCTCGAAGCCTGCCTCAGGGACGACGGTCGCGCCGTCGAGGCTTTTGGCAAATGGCGGCGATTCGCCGATCCCGACCGGATGGAAGGGCGGGAATTGCGCCTGACGCCGCTCCTGCACGCGAACATGCGGCGGCTCGGCCTTTCCGACCAAAAGCTGGCGTGGATCGGAGGACAGGCAAAGCATATCTGGCTTACGGGCGTGCTGCGCCGCAGGAAGCTGCTGCCGGTCCTCGACGTGCTCGAAGGCGCGGGCGTCGATTTCGTCCTGATCAAGGGAGCGGCTCTGACCGCCCGCTTTCCCAAGGCGGTCGGGACCCGGCCCATGGGCGATTTCGACCTGCTGATCCGCCGGTCCTCGGCCCGCGCGGCGATGGCGATCCTCAATGCGTCGGGCTGGCGCGGAGCAATTGGGGCGGCGTTCTCGGACGCCGACCTGAACCGGTACCACGCCATGGG
>JBAUXQ010000992.1:0-1751 GCA_049584355.1 Roseiarcus sp.
TTTATGCGCCGATCGACAGGCTTGCCGGCTTGGCCCCGGCCATGTCGTGGTCGGCACGCGTGTCATCGCCCTCGACGAACTGGCGAAGGCCGCGATCGCCGCGGGGGCGCCGCTCGAACGCGCAGGCCACAGCGCGGGGACGCCGCGGTCGGTCGCCTTCAACGTCCAGGGCTTCGAAGTCGCCGTCCACCGGCGCTATGGCGAGATCCGGATCTTGAGAAGCATCCACGCCGCCGACGCGGGCGCCGTGGTCAATCCGATGCAATGCCGCGGCCAGGTCGAGGGCGGCGTCATGCAGGCGCTCGGCGCGGCGCTGAGCGAGAAGCTGATCATCGACGCCGAGGGCCGCGTCGCCAACCCGACTTTCCGCGGCTACCACATTCCCGCCTTCGCCGACGCGCCCGCGACCGAAGTGTATTTCGCCAAGACATTCGACGCGATCGGTCCGCTCGGCGCCAAATCGATGAGCGAGAGCCCGTACAACCCGGTCGCCGCGGCGCTCGCCAACGCGATCCGCGATGCAACGGGCGTCCGGCTCTTCGAGACGCCGTTCATGGCTGACGAGCTTTATCGCAAGGTGATCGAACGGAACGCCGCGCCGTTGCAGCCAAAGCGACAGCCCTCGCAAATCGAGCCGGCGTTGGCCGATACAGCGCTCAGGCCGAAGGGGTGAGCCGATGCAATTGATAGGATGCAGGGACGAGGAATTCCGCCTTCCGCGGTGACGGATACGATTTTGAACGGCCAAACGTCGCCAGGAAAGGATCCAGGAACGACAGCCCATTACAGTCCGACGAATAACCTGACCGTTATCACCGACGACGCTACCGGAAACGTTGTCACGGTTCGCAAGGGCCGCCCGAAAAGGAGGTTTTTAATGACGTCGGATGAAAGGCTCCTGACTGAGATGGAGGCGGCGGTTCGCTCGTTTGACACCGGGCGGATCACGTTCCGCGCGCTGCTTGATCGGCTGGAATCGTGCGTCGATAACCTCAGTGATGAGGACCTCCCTTGGAAGGAGGCTTTCCAACAAGAGTGGGGCATATTGGAGGATACGTATGCCTACGCCTCGTTCAAAGGGCAGAAAACCATTCTCGAAAGCGACATGCCCGCGGTGGAGGTGGCCCTCGGAGAGCTGAAAAGATTGATCGCAGAGAAGACAGGAAGGCCTGCGTAGCAGCTGAACGGTGGAAACCGGACACGTCTTCTATGGCGACGAGCACATCGGAAATCTCGTTGAATAGCAATCCAAACGGAGTTGCTGGCCCCGGCCCCAAGGTCAATCTGCGCATGCGGAGCGACACAATGTCGTTCGGCGACGCACCGCGCTCGTACCCAAAATAATCGCCAACAAAGGCGATGTCAGGATGGACCGCAAAGGCGCGCCCTTGAATAGCCGGTTTGGCCGCAACTACGTTTCCTTCGAAGAGTCGGACCTGAATGACGCCGCAGAACTGCGCCATGCGTCGCAAATATTTTGCAGGCGGTCGCCGCCAGCAAATACAAAGCCAAAGACGTTGATTGGGGTGCTTCGGAGTTACTGCCTCGCAGAAAAACGCGCCCAAGATCTTGAAATCGCTTCGCCGCGCCAAAAACATACACCCGCTCCCATCGGGTGAATAGTCGCGCTTGTCGAAGGCGCCTACGTCCGCGTCGCGATCGTCTCCAGGACCGCGCCGGCCGCGTGGGCGCTCGGCGCGCCACCGTCGGGGAGCGCCATCAGCCGGTCGAGCCGCGACAGGGCGTCGAGC
>JBAUXQ010000993.1:0-1848 GCA_049584355.1 Roseiarcus sp.
GTCGTGGGCCGGCGCGCCGCCGGCGTCGGGCTTATGCTGGTACTACACCGACCCCAGCCGCCGGCAGGGCTTCTGGGACCAATGCCCGTAACAAGGAAACCCCGTCCCCGTTCACGGGAGGTTCGGGGTGAGGGCGAGGGGCGAGGGGCGAGCGCCTCAGACGCCCTCGCCCTCAAGCAGGCGTCGCCGAGTTTCGCCTCCGCTGGAGCCAACTGGTTACCGGTCCGTCGTTCACCCTCCGGTAACTGCGAGTATCATTTCCTTGATCTTCGCTTTGGCGAAGTTTTCCGCCTTTTCCAGATCGACATGCGGGAAGTTGGGCATTTCATCGGCCGGGACGACGCAGTCGACAATGGCCGGCCCTTCGACCCTGAGCGCCTGGTCGATGGCCTCGCGCAACTCGCCGGGTTTTTCGGCCTTAAAGCCCGCCGCGCCACAGGCGCGCGCCAGCGCGACATAATCCGGATTGGGAAAGTCCATGGCCTTCCAGGCCGGCAGCCCCATCGATTCGGCTTCGAACCTGATCAGTCCGAGGGACGAATTGTTATAGACCACGGCCTTCACCGGCAGCTTGTGATGCACGGCGGTGAGGAATTCGCACACCAGCATGTTGAAGCTTGTTCGCCTGGAACAAAGCCGCAGCACGGGGGTTGGGGTTCACGGCATTGAGGGAACCGCGGTGAACAAAGGCTCACGGCGGCCCGCCACAATCAAATCCCCAGCCAAGCCGAGACTTCACGACGTCCTGGGCCCGGGCTTGATCACCGGCGCCTCGGACGACGACCCAAGCGGCATAGCCACCTATTCTCAGGCCGGCGCGCAGTTTGGTTATACGCTGGGTTGGACGCTCCTGCTGACCTATCCGTTGATGTGCGCGATCCAGATGATCAGCGCTGAGGTCGGACGGGTCACCGGCCAAGGCCTCGCCAAAAACATGCGCCGTCACTACCCGGCCCCGGTGCTTTATCTGCTGGTCGGCCTCCTGCTTGTCGCCAACACGATCAATCTTGGCGCGGACCTAGGCGCAATGGCCGCCGCGGTGCGCTTGCTCATCCCGGGTCCGGCCGTTCTCTATGTTGGCGGTTTTGCAATCATTACGGTTGTGCTCGAAGTGTTCACCAGCTACTCGCGATATGCGTCGATCTTGCGCTGGCTGACGCTGTCGCTCTTCGCCTATGTGGCGACGGTGTTCGCGGTCGGCGTGCCGTGGCTGACCGTCGGGCGCAATCTTGTTTTGCCTCATCTCGAATTCTCCGGGGGCTATTTCACCGTCGTGGTCGCCGTTTTCGGCACGACGATCAGCCCCTATCTTTTCTTTTGGCAGGCCGCGGAAGAAGTCGAGGACGAAAGGAAGAACCCAAAGGCGAAACCGCTCGTCAAGGCGCCCGAGCAGGCGCCGAGCGAACTTGCGCGTATCCAACTCGACACGCTCGTGGGCATGGCTTTCTCGAATATCATCGCCCTCTTCATCCTATTGACGACTGCGGCGACATTGAACGCCCACGGCATAAAGGACATTCAAACGTCCGCCCAAGCTGCCGAAGCGTTGCGGCCGATCGCCGGCGAATTTGCATTCGTCGTGTTTGCGCTTGGCATTGTCGGCACCGGGATGCTCGCCGTGCCGGTCCTGGCGGGGAGCGCCGCCTATGCGCTCGGCGAAGCCTTGCGCTGGAGGGTCGGGCTGTCGCAGAAGCCTCGGCGCGCGAAGGCGTTTTACGGCGCCATCGCGGCGGCGACGTTGGTCGGCGCGGCGATCAACTTCAGCCCTCTCGATCCGATCAAGGCGCTGTTCTGGAGCGCGGTGATCAATGGCGTGGCGGCGGTGCCGATCATGATCATGATCATGCA
>JBAUXQ010000994.1:0-12182 GCA_049584355.1 Roseiarcus sp.
ATCGGCCATATCAATGGCGGGCACACCGCGTTGCCCGACGATCAGATCGTCTGCCTGTGCGAGCGCTGCAAACGCGGCCTCGAACTCGTGCACAACGGCAATGAACGCGCGGCGCTGCTGACCTTGCGGACCGCCAAGGAACTCGGCGAGTTGGACCGCGTGATCCTTGGCACCGACGCCCCGGCCGGCTCGGGCGTCCAGCCGCTCGGCATCCTGCGCATGGTCGCTCTGCTCGCTTCACTCGGCGACGTTCCCGCGGAAGTCGCCTTCTGCTTCGCGACCGGCAACACGGCGCGCATGCGGGCGCTGGACTGCGGTCTCATCGAGGTCGGCCGCGCCGCCGATTTCGTCTTCATGGATCGCGCCCAGCATTCGGCGGGCAAGACACTGCTGGAGAGCGTGCGGCTCGGTGACCTGCCGGGCGTCGGCATGACCGTCATCGACGGGATCGTGCGCTCGCATCGCAGCCGCAACACGCCGCCGGCGGAAAAGGCGCCGACGGTTGTCGCCGAATGAGGCGAACCTACGCTTCGTAGATTAGGCGAGGCGCCGCAGCAAAGCGACAAGCGTCGAGCGTTCGTTCTTGTCCAGCGGCTCGAGCGTCTTTTGCGTGATGAGCGCGGCGATCGGCGCGGCGCGATCGTAGAGGTCGGAACCCGCCGGCGTCAGTGCGACGAGGAGACGGCGCCCGTCGCGCGGGTCCGGACGGATCGCGGTGAAGCCGCGCCCTGTCAGACGATCAATGACGCCCTTGATCGTCGCGGCGTCCATCGCAGTCAGGCGGCCCAGATGATTCTGCGAGCAAGCGCCGCATTCGCTCAGCTTGGCGAGCGCCGCCCATTGGGTCGGCGTGAGGCCCTCGATCATCTCGGCGGCGAAGATCGTCGTGTGACGCTGCTGCGCCTGACGCAGGACGAACCCGACCTGGTCGTCCAGAACGTAGGGTTCCTCCGGTGTGCGTCTGGCTTCGATGACGGGGCTTTTCATGGGGTCATGGGGGTATCACAGCCATGTCGGCGCCGCCATCAGGCGTAGCTCCCAAACCTGGACCTTGAGGAAATTCCCTCTTCCTGAAAAGCGATGCAAAAGAGAGCGATTGTTGCAAGTTCACGGTTGCTGTTGACTATATCCGTTACGGATATATGATGGCCGCATGAGCAAATCGACGCCGCCCCTGCCGCTAACAGCCGCTGTGTTCCACATCCTGCTCGCCTTGTTCGGCAAGGAACGCCACGGCTACGACATCATGCGGCAGGTCAAGGCGGATTCGGGAGATGCGGTAAAAATGGGTCCGGGAACCCTGTACGGCTCGCTCGACCGCATGATCGAGGCCGGTTTGGTCGCCAAGAGCGACACTCGAGACCCGCGCCGTATCTACTACAGGCTCACGGCGCTTGGCCAAACCACGTTGCGCGCGGAAACGGAGCGGCTCTCCCGCGTGGCCCTGGTCGCGCGCCGCCACCTCGGGAGCGGGAGTGCGTGACGCCATGACGCGCCCTGCGCGGCAGGAGTCCCGGTCGTTCCGCCTCTACGCGCGGCTGCTGGAACTCTACCCGCCGGCATTCCTGCAACAGCATCGCGCGGAGATGCTGCAAAACTTTGCCGACCTCGAAGACGCGGCGGCGTCGAAAGCCGCATTGTGGCTGCTGATAGGAAAGGACCTGACGGTGAGCCTCACTTCGCACTTTTTCGCGTCACGGCTTGGCGGATACGTGATCGGTGTCCTTGTCGCGTGGATATTGCTCTTCGTGATCGGGTATTTCCGCTACGGCAGCACGCCCGGTCATCCGGCTTTGCATGCCTTCGCGGGCTTTCTGCCCGGCATGCTGTCCATGTACATCGCGACGCGTCTCTACGGAACGACGCAAAACAGCTCGTACGTGATCGGCGTCCTTGTCGCGTGTGTATCGCTCTTTACGATCGGGTATCTCCGCTACGGCGGCACGCCCGGCTATCCGGCTTTGCAGGTCTTTGGAGGCTTTCTGCTCGGCATGCTGTCCATGTCCATCGCGACGCGTTTCTACGGAATGCCGTAATGCAGCTCGCACGCTACGAGCATAATACGGCCTATAACTTAGGTGAACTTGCTGCATATTGCCGCAAAGGGTCATTCGCCAGATGGCAGGCAGCTGCCATCAACTCAGAACGCGAGGTAGGCGTCGCGCACGTCGGGCCGGGCGTCGAACTCGGACATTGTTCCGGCAAAGCGAATTTTGCCTTTCTCGATGACATAGACGCGCTCGGCGACGAGCCGGGCGAAAGCGAGGTTCTGCTCGCTCACGAAAAGGCTGAGCCCCTCGCGCTTCATCTCGCGAGTAGCCTCGATCATTTGTTCGACGATGCGGGGCGCGAGGCCCTCGGACGGCTCGTCGAGCAGCAACAGCGAGGGATTGCCCATTAGCGTGCGCGCAATGGTCAGCATCTGCTGCTCGCCCCCCGAGATGCGCGCGCCAGCGCGTCCCCGCAACTCACGCAAGTTCGGAAAGATTGCGAAGAGCCGCTCGAGCGTCCACGTCGGCGCGTTGGAGCGCGGCGGCTGCCGGCCGACCTGCAGATTTTCCTCCACCGTCAGGTCGGAGAAGATGCGACGGTCCTCGGGCACATATCCAAGTCCGCGCCGCACGATCTCGTAAGCGGGGAGCCTCGAAACGTCCTCGCCGTCGAACGCGATCCTGCCGCTGCGGCGGGCGATAAGCCCAAGGATTGCGCGGAATGTTGTCGACTTGCCCGCGCCGTTTCGGCCGAGCAGCGCGACTGCCTCGCCGGCTGCGATCTCCAGCGAGACGTCGAACAGCACCTGCGCTTGACCGTAGGCGGCCCCGAGGTTCGCAACGGAGAGCTTGGCGGCGCTCACGTATGGGCCCGATAGAGCGAGCCCGCGCCGAGATAGACGGCTTGAACCTCGGCGTTGGCGCGCACCGCGTGAGGCGCGCCCTCGGCGATCAGCGTCCCGCGGTTGAGCACGAGCACGCGGTCGGCGTGGCCGAAAACGACGTCCATGTCGTGCTCAGTGAAGAGGACGCCTATTCCGCGTTGGCGGGCGATGCGGGCGGTAAGGTCCATCACCGCGTGGCGCTCTCGCGGCGCCATGCCGGCTGCCGGTTCGTCCATAAGCAGCAGCTTGGGGTCATTCGCGAGCGCGATGGCGAGTTCGAGCCGCTTGAGGTCGCCATAGGCGAGCTCGCCGCAGCTGCGTTGTCCCTGGTCGGCCATGCCGACGAGATCGAGCAGATGCTCCGCCTCGGCGACGTGGCGGCGCGCGGCCCAACGGAGCGTCAGCCAGCGCGCCGCATGATGCGAGATCAGCGCCATCTGCACATTTTCCGCAACCGTCATCGAGGCGAAGGTGGCGGCGACCTGGAATGTGCGTCCGACGCCGAGGCGCCAGATGTCGCCGGGCGTCATGCCGGCGGTGCTCCTGCCGAAGATTGCGATCCGGCCGTTCGTTGGCGTGAGCTGGCCGTCGATCATATTGAAGCAGGTGCTCTTGCCCGCGCCATTCGGCCCGATCAGCGCAAGCAATTCGCCCGCGTCGAGCGCAAAGCTCACGTTTCGCACCGCCTGAAAGCCGGAATAGGTCTTGCCGAGCTCTTCGACGACAAGAATGCTCACGGGCTCTGGCCTTGAAGGCGGGCGCCCGTCCGCGCGCTTCGCCAAGCCTCGAACGCGCCGACGAGGCCCTTGGGAAACATCACCACCAGCACAATGATGAGCACGCCGAGCACGAGCCTGGAATAATCGGTGTGGCTGATCACCCATATCGACAGCGACCGGTAGATCGCCGCGCCAACGACGCCGCCCGACACTGTGCCGACCCCGCCGAGCAGCACCATGACAAGCCCGTCGATCGACAGCGAAATTGAGATGTTGTCCGGAAACACGCTGCCCTTGAGAAAGGCGTAGAGCGCCCCCGCCAGCGCGGCAAAACCGCCGGCGATCACGAATCCCATCCACTGCACGCGCCGCCGTTCTATGCCGATCGTCTCCGCGCGCAACGTCGAATCGCGCAGCGCCCGCAGCGCGTAGCCGAACGGCGAGAAGGTGATCGCGCGCAGGAGCGCGATGCTGCCTGCGCTCAGCGCCAGCGTCAGCCAATAGAAGCGCGCCGGCGAAGCGGCCCAGGCGCTCGGCCAAACGCCGATGATGCCGTTGTCGCCGCCCGTCACGTCGGTCCATTGGTAGGCGATCGACCAGGCGATCTGGGCGAAGGCAAGGGTCAGCATGGCGAAATAGACGCCGGAAAGGCGCACGCAGAACCAGCCGAAAACGAGCGCGCCGACCAGTCCGAGAACGATCCCGGCGACAATCGCCGTCTCCATGCCGAGCCCGAACGATTTGAGCGCGATCGCCGCGCCATAAGAACCGAGGCCAAAATAGGCAGCGTGCCCGAAGGAGGCGAGACCGCCGCCCGCGAGCAGAAAATGAAGGCTCGCGGCATAGAGCATGAAGATCAGCACTTCGGTGGCGACGCCGACGAAATAATTGCCCGCAGCGATCGGCAGAAGCGCAGCGAAGGCCACAACGAGGGCGGCGGCGATCCGCCCTCGCGCGCCGAACGGGCGCCAGCGAGAGATGATGGCGCCGCTCGCCGTTCGGGCGGCCGCCTCAGCGCGCCCGAGCAGTCCCCATGGCCGCACGATGAGCACAATCGCCATGACGAGGAAGACGAGTACGATCGAGATTTTGGGGAAGACGAGGATGCCGAAGGCGTTGAGCTCGGAGACGATGATCGCGGCGAGGAAAGTGCCCGGAACGCTGCCGAGTCCGCCGATCACGACGACGACCAGAGCCTCGGTGATCACCTGCAGGTCCATGGTGTGGTTGGCCGCCTGCCGCGGCAATTCGAGCGCGCCGCCGAGGCCGGCGAGAAAGACGCCGAGCGCGAAGACGCTGGTGAAGAGCCACTTCTGGTTGACGCCGAGCGCCGCGACCATCTCGCGGTCCTGCGTCGCGGCGCGCACCAGAACGCCCCAGGTCGTGCGCCGGAAGATGAGCCAGATGAGCGCCAGAACGAGCGGAGCGAGCGCGATCAGCAAGAGGTCGTACGTCGGGAAGGGCTGGCCGAGAATGTCGATTGCGCCCTTGAAGCCGGGCGCACGCGGACCCAGCAGGTCGCTCGGTCCCCAGATCAGCAACGCGAGATCCTCGACGACCAGCGCGACGGCGAAGGTCGCGAGCAACTGAAAGAGCTCCGGCGCGTCGTAAATGCGGCGCAGCAGAAGCATTTCAATAAGCGTGCCGATGGCCGCGACGGCGAACGCGCTGAGCACGATCGCCGGCCAGAAGCCGACGCCGGCCCCGAGCCGGTCGATCAGCGTATACCCGATATAGGCGCCGAGCATGTAGAAGGCGCCATGCGCGAAATTGACGACTCGGGTGACGCCGAAAATGATCGACAACCCGGAAGCGACGAGAAACAGCGAACTGGCGCTCGCGAGCCCGGTGACGAACTGGACAAAATAAAAGCTCAAGGTCGCGCGCCGCCGCAAGAGATCACCCGGGAGACGGACCCGCGGCCTCGGGCCGCCTCCCGGCGAGCGATCAGTTCTGCGGGCGCTGAGCCTTGACGTCCGCATCGGAGGGCATGTAGGCGGCGCCGTCGTGGTAGGTCACGTCGACCATGACGCCCTTGCCGTCCTTCAGCGCCGTCTTGCCGACGAACGCTCCCAGCGTCGATTGGTGATCGATCGCGCGGAATGTGATCGGTCCGAATGGCGTCTCTACGCTGATGCCCTCGGCAGCGTCCACGAGCTTCTCGCTATCGGTCGAATGGGCCTTGGCGAATATCGCCGCGGCGCTTTTGAGCATCGCGTAACCGACCACCGATCCCAGCCGGGGATAGTCGTTGTATTTGGCCTGGTAAGCCTTGAGGAAGGCGGCGTGGTCCGGGATCGAAACGGCGTTCCACGGATAGCCGGTCACGATCCACCCCTCCGGCGTCTCATCCTTGAGCGGGTCGAGATATTCCGGCTCGCCGGCGAGCAGGCTGACGACGGCGCGGTCCTTGAAGAGGCCACGCGTCTCGCCCTCGCGCACGAGCTTGACGAGGTCTCCTCCGAAGGTGACGTTGAAGATCGCGTCCGGCTCGGTTTTGGCGATCGCCTCGGCGACCGCGCCGGCGTCGATCTTGCCCTGCGGCGGCCATTGTTCGCCGACCCACTGGATGTCGGGGCGCTTGGCGGAGAGCAGCTTCTTGAAGGCGGCGACCGCGGATTGGCCGTATTCGTAATTGGGCGCGATCGTCGCCCATTTTTTCGCCGGCAGCTTGGCCGCCTCGTCCGCCAGCATCGCCGCCTGCTCGTAGGTGCCTGGCCGCAACCGGAACGTATAGCGATTGCCCTTGGAGAGCGTGATCGCGTCGGTGAGCGGCTCGGCGGCGAGAAAGAAAATCTTCTTCTGTTTGGCGTAGTCGGACACTGCGAGGCCGATGTTGGAGAAGAATGTTCCCGCGAGCATTTGGACGCCGTCGCTGGCGACGAGCTCGTTGGCTGCGGTGACCGCGTCCGCGGGCTTGCCGCCATCGTCCTTGCTGATCACCTCAAGCTTCTTGCCGTCAACGCCGCCCGCCGCGTTGATCTCGTCGAGAGCGAGCTGCCAGCCCTTGCGATAGGGCTCGGTGAAGGAGGGGATCGCCGAATAGGAATTGATTTCGCCGATCTTGATCGTGTCGTCGGCGAAGGCGGGGCCGGCAGTGGCGAATAGAACGGCGAGGAACACGCTGGATATGACCGTCGAAAACGTTCTCATGTTCGATGTCCCTAATTGAAAGCTGAGTTCCGGTCCTCAAGCGCGCCGAGGTCTAGCGCAGTCCGTCGACCCCTTTGATCTCGTCCTTGGTCAGTCCGCCGACGCGCGGATGCGGTCGGCCGGAATCGGTGACGGCGACCGCCACCATGATCTCATTGGCGCGCGGCGCGTCGGCGATGCGTACTTCCATGCCGTCGAAATGGCTCCTCACAAAGGCGGCGTCCTTGTGACCGAGCGGCACGTCGAGTGCGACGCCAGGGCCGCCGCGCTTCTTGGACGAGGGAATGAGCGCCGCGCCTGTGCCCAGAACCTTGCGCACCGGCGCGCCGAGCTTGGGATGCAGCACCGCGGCGGCGTGTTCGAGCTCGCCGTTCTCGCCGACAGCCGCCGCCTTGCCGTAGCTCTCCGCGCTCGCTCCCTCGATGCCGAGGGCGGCAACGGCGCGCTCGGCGAGCAGCGCGCCGAGCTCCTCGCCGATGTCGATCAACAAAGAGAGATCCTCGACATAGCGGCCGGCGAACGGATTATCGATCACTCCGACCGCGGCGGCGCGCCGCGTCGGCGGCTCGACTGCGCGATCCATTTCGACCCGCGTCTCCTCGACGAAAGTCACGAGCTTTCGAATCTTGGCTTTCATCTCAGCCCATCCAATCCCTTGACGCTGGAGGTCTCGAGGCCGCCTGCCCGATTGTGCACGCGTGGGCCGGTCGTCATCGCGAGCGCGAGCAGAATTTCGTCGGCGCGCGGCGCGTCGGCGACGCCGACCTCGATCGCGTCGAAATGGCTGCGCACATATGACGCATTGATATGGGTGATCGGCACGTCGAGGCGCGCGCCGGGCCCCGCGACCTTCTTCGCCGACGGCACGATCGCCATCGCGCCGCCGAGCGCCTCCCGCATCGCGTAGCCGCCCGGGGCATGCCAGAGCGCGCCATGCTCGATCTCGCCGGCCGCGCCCACAATCGCGCCCTTGCCATAGCCCTGGATCGCCTTGGCGTCACCGCCGAGCGCGGCGATCAGCGCCTTCGCCATGTCGAGGCCGAGCGGCTTCAAGTCGTCCGAGAAGCCGACGATCTCCTCGACATAACGTCCTGCAAACGGGTTCTTGACGACAGCGAGAATCGCCGCGCGGCGATAGGGAGATTTCGCCACGGGGCCGCCTTCGTGGAAGATCTCCTCGACCAGCGTCACGCGCTTGCGGACCTCAACCGAGGGCATGGCGCGCCTTCCCTTCGTTGCGAGACAAGACCGGGCCGGCGACGAACTGGCGAGAGCGCGGGCCGGGGCCGACAAGACGCGTCCGTTCGCCGAGCCGCAGCGCCGCCGCTTCGATGAGGCCCAGGCTGCGCCAAAGCTCAGCCTCCGCCGCTCCGGACGCTAGCGCGCGATCGATCTCGCCAGGCGTCAACGGCCCGACGGCGACGGTGACGCGCCGCTGGCCGAGATCGCTTTGGGGGTCGAGGTCGAAAGCCGGAGCGCGCTCGATCGCCGGATGGCCCGGGAGATCGACGGCGTTGGCGATCAGCGTCGCCGCAGCGTCGGCGAGCGCGGCCGAGGCGGCGAGGACGGTGACCGCGTCGGCCGCGCCAAGCGAAAAGCTGCGCCCTCGCCAGCCCGACGTCGCGACGCCGCGCACATTATCCGCGGCGCCGATGCTGGCGCGACCGATGAGGCTCGGCCGGTCAGGGCGGTCGACCATGCCGATCGAGAACGTTTCGCCGCGACCGAGGTGAAGCGCGATGTCGCCGCCGTTATTGACATAGGCGCGAGCGAGCCGCCGCCCGGCCGTCATGGCCTCGAGGACCTCTTCCGCCACCGCGCCGGCGACTGCCGCCATCGGAGTGACGAAGCGCCGCTCATGGAACGGCGCGACCGCCGCCGCCATCCGTCGCGCAACCGGACCTTGCGGCGTCGGGCTGTTTGCACTTCGCTGCGCCCTCAAGAGAGGCAGCTCCGCGCAGAGCTCGCCGAGGATCGTCGCGAAGCGGCTCCACGCCTCGACGTAGGCCGCTTCGACGGCGCTGGCCTCGCCGAAGGCTTCGATGATGAGGTCGATCGGCCCGTCGTGCAGATGCAGACGTCCGTCGGCAAGACGTCGCTGTTGCGGCGGCGCCCTCATGCCTTGCGCCTCGCACCCACCCGGCGCGCCACGGCGCCGCTTGCGAAGATGGTGTTTGGCCGCTCGGCGTGCTGGGCGACGACCTCGGCGAGAGGCCGCACCTCGTCAACGTGCCCGCCGAGCGCGGCGTAATCGTCGAGGCGCAAGGTGAATTCGATCGGCGCGACGATGGCGGGCGTCGGCACGTAGCCGAAAGAGTTCGCCGGCAGCAGCATGACGTCCACCATGAAGGTGATGCCCCCGCCCGGCCAGACGATGACCGGCGCGCCGCCAGCGGTTACGGTGGTTAGCGCCTGCCGCACCGAGCGCGTGAGCCGCACCGGATTCTCCGTGACGCCAGCGCGCAGCGAGCCTCCGGCGCCCGCCATGAACAGCACCGAACAGAGGGCCGGCTCACAGTTCTCGCCGATGCGCTCGACCGATTCGCGCAAGGTTTCGGGAAGCTCCGCCTCGATGGGCCGCAAATTCTCGTCCAGCCGATAGAAGGCATATTGCTCGCCGGTCGTCGAGACCATCAGCATCGTCATCCCGCTGCGGGCGACCTTCGGATTAAAGCCGGCGACGATTTCGAGCGGGTCGGCGACGTTCGTGCCGCCCCAGCCGGTTCCGGGCTCGGCGACATGGAAATAGCGGCCGGGCGTGGAGCGGCGCCCTTTCATCTTGATGCCGGTGTCGCGCATGCCCAGGAGTTTGCCCGCCTGATGCTCCGACAGGACGCCGGTGATGTGGTCGTCGACCACGACCACTTCGTCAACTTTGTCGCCCCATTGCTTGGCGAACATGCCGATCGTCGCCGAGCCGCAGCCGACCCGCATGCGCTCCTCGAGCTTGCCGTTGATGATCGGCGCCTTGCCGGCCTGTACGATCACGCTCGCGCCGCCGTCGACGACAAGTTCGACGCTCTTGCGGTTGCTGAGACTAAGGAGGGTTTCGCACGTGACGCGACCCTCTTTCTTGCCGCCGTGCGTGAGATGATTGACGCCGCCGAGCGAGAGCATCTGCGAGCCATATTCGCCGGTCGTCACATGCCCAACCGGCTCACCGTCAGCCCGAACGATCGCGCATTCGTCGCCGAGATGGCGGTCGGTGTCGATTTTGAGCTTCACCCCGCAATAGCTGTAGATGCCTTCGGTGACGACCGTCACCATGTCCACGCCGTCGACACTGGACGAGACGATGAAGGGGGCGGGTTTGTAGTCGGGATAGGTGGTGCCGGCGCCGACAGCGGTGATGAACGGACCGGGCGTTTTGAGGATGTCGCCGTTCCAGGCGCCCTCCGCATTGAGGAACGGCGCCACCTTTGCGCCTTCGCTGACGGCGTGGTCGAGCAACACATGCGGATCGACCCGCACCAGTTGGCCATCTTCGTTCGCGTAGCGGTCGCACGCGCCCGTCATCCCGGGGCGGATGTAGCACATCACCGGGCAGGCGTCGCAGCGGATCTTTTCGTCCGCCTCGGTCATGCTCGCGCTCCGGCTGCCAGAATGGCTTGACGCACGCGGTCCGGGGTCGCAGGCGCGCGCCGAATCCGCGCGCCGGTCGCGTGATGGATGGCGTTGAAGATCGCCGGGGCGGTGGGAATAAGCGCTTGCTCGCCGATGCCCTTGGCGCCGAACGGGCCAGCCGAAGAGCCGTCCTCGATCAGGATGCATTCGACCGGCGGCATGTCGCCGATGGTCGGGATGAGATAGTCATGCAGGTTCTCGCCCTTGCCGGGAAAGAACTCCTCCATCAGCGCGAGTCCGAGGCCTTGCGCCGCGCCGCCCTCGATCTGGCCTTCGACCAGCGTCGGGTTGATCGCCCGGCCGACGTCGTGCGCGCAGACGAGGCGGAGCACTTTGACGCGCCCAAGCTCAACGTCGACCTCGATCTCCGCCAAATGCGCGCCGGAGCCGAACACCGCATAAGGTTCGCCCTGGCCGTTCTCGTCGAGCGGCGTCGTCGGCGGATCGAACGTCTCGACGACCTCGACCACGAAGCCGGCGGCGTTGACCGGCAAGGCGGCGAGTTCGATGCGCCGATCGCCGGCGGCGTCCGCAATGGCGACCGCGCCGATCTCGAAACGCAGCTTCGCGTCCTCGCCAACATTGGCGAGGCGCAGGATCTGGCGCCGCATGGCGCGCGCCGCGAGGAGGGCGGCGTTTCCGGAGACGAAGGTCTGGCGCGAGGCGGAGGTCTTGCCGCAGTCGGGCGTCACATCGGTGTCCGCCGATGCGAGGTCGATCTTTTCGATCGGCGCGCCGAGCGCGTCGGCGCAAATCTGCGCGATCACCGTGTTCGAGCCCTGGCCGATATCCACCGCGCCCTGGAACAGAGCGAATCGACCGTCGGGCTTGAGGCCGAGGCGCATCGTCGAGGGATTCGACAGCGAAGTGTTGCCGCACCCGTACCACATGCCGGCGACGCCAACGCCGCGCCTGAGCGCGCCCCGCGACTCAGCGTTGTACCGCTCCGCTGCGGACCGCGCCTCGCGCCAATGCGGGCGGAGCGCCTCGAGACATGCCTTGAAGCCCATGCCGTCGGCGAAGACCTGCCCGGTGACGGTTGGCTCGCCGGCGCCGAGCGCATTGAGGATGCGGAATTCGAGCGGATCGATCTCAAGGCGAAGCGCGAGCTCGTCGTAAAGCTGCTCCTGCGCGATCGCGCTCTGCGGCACGCCGAAGCCGCGAAAGGCGCCGGCCGGCACGAGATGCGTGTGAATCGCGCGCGCCACCGCTCGGTAGTGCGGCATCCGATAGGGGCCGGAGGCGTGTACCGGCACGCGGTTGGCGACCGTCGGCCCCCACGAGGCGTAGGCGCCTGTGTTGAATTCGGCGGCAAAGTCCATCGCCGCGAGACGCCCGTCGCGGGTCGCGCCCACCCTCGCGACGATCCGGGCGGGATGGCGCTTGGTCGTCGTCATGATCGATTCGCGGCGCGAATAGACCATGCGCACCGGCCGATCGAGCCGCCAGGCGGCGACCGCGATGAAGGGCTGGATGGACAGATCGAGCTTCGCTCCGAAGCCGCCGCCGACTGCGGTCGGGATGATGCGCACCTGCTCCGGCGCGATGCCCAGGATTTTTGCGACGTCGTCCCGATCCATATAGGGCGCTTGCGTGCAGGCCTGAATTTCGATGCGGTCGCCGATGCGGCGTGCGAAGCCCGCCTCGGGCTCGATGTAGGCGTGCTCGACGAAACCCGTCTCGAAAGCGCCTTCGACGACGACATCGGCGGTCGCGAGCGCCGCCACCGCGTCGCCGCGCGCGACGCGCCCGCTGGTCAGGATGTTGCGCGGGCGGCGCCCGTGAATACGTTCGGCGCTCTCCTCAAGCGC
>JBAUXQ010000995.1:0-5297 GCA_049584355.1 Roseiarcus sp.
GAAGAAAGCTTTTGTCGTCGGGTCATCGACGGGCAGATTTCCCCAGTCGAACGGTTGAACAGCTTGTCGACCGTAAGAAATCACCGGGTCGTTAGCCATATACTTCTTAACAAAGTACCGGTGCTGCCACAGCCTCGAATAGGTGACGACAGCGACGAGCAGACAGATATCAGCGCTCTTGTCGGGCGAGAGGCGCAGATAGGCAATGTGGCAAAGACCAATTTCGGCCGCGATCGCTTTCAAGGTTTCCGCGAGATCCTGCTCAACGGCGCCGAGAATCGTGTCGGTCAGTCTTGACGTGGCGGATTCGAAACTGGCCGCAGTTCTCAACGCGATGCTATGAACGGACATCGAAAATCCCCAGCATCACTTCATCTCGTGCGTGCGCCACCATGTAGCCAGCTTCGGGATCTATTCTGCCTGAGACGTGAGTGCACAATTCAAGCAATTCGACGCATATGGAGTACAACCTGCGCGCCTCGCAAGCCGACAGATTCAATTCTCCAACGTGTGTCTTTGATTCTTCAGGCTCCGGGGCGCGCTTTTTCGATTTCTTGGCCAATCGGCCCTCCCATACTTGATTCCCCTCTGAAAACATAGTGTGATGACGTAAGGGCGGAATGACAATGAACAGACTTGTAGACAACAGAACGTGAACATCGCGCCCGGCGCCGGAAAGTGGGCGCCCGACCGGATTGCGCGCCGCTCAGAGCCCGCCGCCTGTCCTAAGCGAACGCAAGCTCTCTCGCGCCCGGAGCGAGAACCGAGTTCTCGATTCCCGCCGCGGCGCGGAAGGCCTTCAGCGGACGCTCGCCGGTGTCGAAAAGACCGGCGTAACTCATGGTCCCGCCGATTCGTTGCGGCGCGCCGATGATCTGGGGGTTGCATCCCGCGGCTCTTAGGACGCGGAAAATCCTGGCGTCGAATACGGACACGACCTGGGTCAGCCCGGCGGCGACCGCGACTTCGCCGATGCCCAATATGAGCTCGCTCAGAGCATAATTCACGCCGCTCCTGCCTCGATCCGGCTGTCTAGGCGATGTTGTCGCGCAGATTCGTGAACTTTCCCATATGGTGGCGCTTTCAATGAAGTCTCCATCAAGCAACTGCGCAAAAACATCGCGCAACATGTTTGGACCCGTGGTCGGCAGAAGTCTCAGCGAGCCCCAGTATTCTTCGGTATCCGGATCGACAGATACGAGATACAGCGGGTTCGCATCATCGAACCGGTCTCGCTCATAACCGTCTTTCACCACGACCTCCCAGCCGAGCCGGTCCGAAAAGGCTTCCGCCCTGTTGCGGAACATCGAGTCGATTTCCTTTGGAAAAAATGACGCATATGAACCCTCGATAAGCTTCAACATCGCCAAATCACTCCTTCTACATTCGAACGTCGCCGAAGCAGGGCCACTCGGGCTCGGGTGGCCCTGACAACGGCTAGGATCAACCCAAGTCGCCGCAGAATGTTCTTGTTTTGTTCATAGTGTGAAAAAGAGAAATCCAAGTCAACATTCCGGCTCCCCGCCTTGCGGGCTTTCGAAAGGTTTGGTTAACCAGGAAAAAGGAATGTGTTGCGCGCTGGGGGCGCGCTCACCACGCTCGCCGGCGCATCGGCAGCGATTCTTGCTCATCGGGTTCGGTCGCGAGCGGCTTGGCGCGGAGGCCGACGAGGTGGCAGATGGCGAACACCAGGTCGGCGCGGTTCATAGTGTAGAAGTGCAACTCCTCGACGCCGTGGTCGATGAGGTCGATCACCTGCTCGGCGCAGACGGCGGCGGCGACCAGGCGCCGCGTGGCGGGGTCGTCCTCGAGGCCCTCGAACCGGTCGGCGAGCCATTGCGGCACGCTCGCGCCGGTCCGGCGGGCGAAATTGGCGGTCTGCTTGAAATTCTGGACCGGAAAAATGCCCGGCACGATCGGAATGTGGATCCCCGCCGCGGCGGCGACGTCGAGAAAGCGGAAATAGACGGAATTGTCGAAGAAGAACTGGGTGATCGCCCGTGTCGCCCCGGCGTCGATCTTCTGCCTGAGGATTTCGATGTCGTGCAGGAGGGTCGGGCTTTGGGGATGCTGCTCGGGATAGGTTCCGACTGAGACTTCGAAATCGGCGATCCGCCGGGCGTCGGCGACCAGATCGGCGGTCGATTGGTAGCCGTCGGGCGCGGCTTCGTAAGGGGCGTCGAACCCGGTCGGCGGATCGCCGCGAAGCGCCACGATGTGGCGGACGTCCGCCCCGCGATAGGCGCGCAGGGTCGCGCGAATTTCGTCCTTCGAGGCGCCGACGCAGGTCAGATGAGCCGCCGGCTTCATCGTCGTCTCCCGCACGAGGCGTTCAAGCAGCGCATGGGTGCGTTCGCGGGTCGACCCGCCGGCGCCGTAGGTCACCGAGACGAAGGCGGGGTTCAGCGGCTCGAGCCGGGTCGCCGCCTCCCACAAGTTCGCCTCCATCTCCGCACTTTTGGGCGGAAAGAACTCGAACGAGACCTGAACCCTGGTTCCGGCGCGGCTCAGGGGGACCGGTTTTGCGGCCATCAGGCAAACTCCACGTCGCTCTTGGGGAACGAATCGGAAATGATCCGCGGATCGTCGGCGATCCACAGCACGACCGTCAGCTTGCCCGCTTCGCCCACGGCCGGCGGCACGCGCTCGCAGCGGACGTTAGCGAGGCCCGCCTCGGCGAGGAAGCCTTCGACCTCCTGCACGGCGAAGCCGAGCCGGCGATGGGCGAACTCGTCGCGCAGGAATTCGTGGTCATGGGCGTCGAAATCGACCAGCGCGAGCCGCCCGCCTGGGGCCAGCGCCCTCGCCGCTTCGCCAAGCGCGCGCGCTGGATCGTCCAGGAAGTGCAGCACCTGGTGGATGACGACCAGATCGTAGGCGTTGCGCTCGACCGGCGGCGCGTAGATGTCGCCCTGGCGCAGCGAGACATTGCGCAGGCCCGCCTCATCGACGCGGGCCCGGGCGAGCGCCAGCATCGCCGCGCTCTGGTCGACGCCGACTGCGCGCGCCGCCCGGGGGCTGAGAAGCTCGAGCATGCGGCCGGTGCCGGTGCCGAGATCGAGCAGGTTGCGATAGGGCTTCGAACCGATCATGGCGATCAGCGCCGCCTCCACCCGTTCCTCCGGCGCGTGAAGGGCGCGGATCTGGTCCCAATCGACAGCGCGCTCGGCGAAATAGGCCGCAGCCTGCCGGCGCCTGGTCTCGCGCACGACTTCGAGCCGGGTGCGGTCGGCGCTGACGACGGGATCAGCCGGATCGAGACGGCGCAGCCAATCGCGCGCCAGCGCCCCGCCCGATTCGGCGAGGCGGAAGAACGCCCACGCGCCCTCGCGCTGCCGAATGGCGAGACCCGCCTCGACCAAAAGCTTGAGATGACGCGAAACGCGCGGCTGCGACTGGCCGAGGATGGCGACTAGCTCGCTTACCGTCAGCTCGGCCGCCTCGATAAGGCAGAGGATGCGCAGCCGCGTCTCCTCGCCGGCCGCCTCAAGGCCCGCCAGCAGCGCCAGAAACGCGATCGGCGGGACTGGTCGATCGTTAGACATAAACATATCTTTATGTCTAATTCGAGCCGAGCGCAAGAGGGAATCGACGCGGCTAACCGATCCGGCAGTGGCAGTGTCGCTCCATACGAGGAAACCTGATTCCCGATTATGACAAGGACGAAATCTCCGGCAGCGTTCGGGGCTGCACGATCCGCTTGGCTTGAAATTCCGGGCGCGGCCCTTATAACCTCCGTCGGGGCGGGATGAACCATAACTGAATACGGGAATACCTGAGCGGATGCGAATCATGACCTTGGTTTGCGCCTGCGCGCTCAGCCTTGCCGCCTCGGAGGCCGTTCCCGCTCTTGACGCCTCGGCGCAGATTTTGCCGACCGGCATGGGCGGCGGCGCGCCGTCCGGCGCCGCCTCGACCGGCGAGGTTAAGCCGTCGGATTCCCTGGGCGCTTCTGAGCGAGACCCCGCCGAGCAGTCGGCGAAGTCGATCGAATGCGCGCAGAAGGCCGACGCCCAGGGACTCCAAGGCAAGAATCGCAAGCATTTCCTGCACAAGTGCAGGAGCGGCGTATGAGCTGCGGCGCCTTTGCAGCGGACGTCCTTGTCTGAGGCAGACCGCGACGAGCGAATCGACACGTTCCTCACCCCGCGGGACTGGCTTCGCTATGCGGTTGGCCGCTTTCTCTCCGCTGGCATTGTCTTCGGCCACGGCGCAACCACGGCCATCGACGAAGCCGCGTTTCTCATCCTCGAGGGACTCAAGCTGCCGATCGACACGCTCGATCCGTTTCTCGACTCCAGGCTCCTGCGCCATGAGCGGGCGCGACTCTGCGATCTGATCGAAGCGCGGGTGATGACCCGCAAGCCCGCCGCTTATCTGCTGAACCGCGTCTATATCAAGGGCGTACCGTTCTATGTCGACGAGCGGGTCATCGTCCCGCGCAGCCTGATCGGCGAACTTCTGATGACCGCGTTCGCCGACGACAACGCGTTGACCGGCGAGGCTGAGCGCATCGCCTCCGTGCTCGATCTCTGCACCGGCGGCGGCTCGCTCGCGATTCTCGCCGCCCGGGTCTTTCCAAACGCGCGGATCGACGCGATCGATTCCTCGGCCGGCGCCCTGGACGTCGCCCGGCGCAACGTCGAGGAGCACGGGCTCGCCGACCGCGTCTCCCTCAGGGAGGGCGACCTGTTTGCGCCGGCCAAAGGGGTCCGCTACGACCTGATCCTGGCTAATCCCCCCTACGTCGACGCAGCGACGATCGCGAAATTTCCGCCCGAATTCGCGGCCGAGCCGCGAATCGCCCATGCCGGCGGAGCCGATGGGCTCGATATCGTGCGCCGGATCCTGACCGGGGCGCCTTCGCATTTGAGTCCGAAGGGGGTGCTGATCTGCGAAGTCGGTGGTGGTCGCGGGCTGCTGGAGCGCGATTTCCCGCTTTTGCCCTTCGTCTGGCTCGACACCGAGGAGACGACCGGCGAAGTGTTCCTCCTGCGCGCGAGCGATTTCGGCCCGCGAAAGCGCGTTCCGAAGCACAGGCGCTGACAGGCGAGCTTTGTCATTCCCGACAGTCGCTCAGCGACCGATCGGGAATCCAGAGCGCTATCCGTAATTGACCTGACTGGATTCGCGATCCGACCTTCAGTCGGCCGGGAATGACATCGGACGACTTGGCCGTCAGATTATTCGGCCGCTTGGCGCATCGCCGCGCGCATAGCTGTGCGCAGGTCGTCGATCGGGGTCAGGCGGCCGCCGCGCTCGACGTGCCAGAACGTCCAGCCGTTGCAGGCGGGCAA
>JBAUXQ010000996.1:0-1513 GCA_049584355.1 Roseiarcus sp.
TGCCGATCGCTTCCCGGCAGAACTGCTCGTCGCCGATCCGGGAGATGCGCGCAATGATCCGGTCGCGTGTTTCGGAAGAAACCTGAGGCAGCGGACTAAGCGCGTCGGATTCGAGGGGCGCCGACGCTTCAGCGGCCAGCAATCGATAAAACATCCCGAAGGCCGTAAAGAGCTTTTTGCCTTCTTTGCCTCCCCCTGCCCATTTCACCGCCATGTCCAGCAATTGCGGATTGTGCCGATCAAGATCCTTTCGGATGTCCGCCATGCAGACATCCGGCCCCAAATTGTCGAATTCGCGCGAGATTCGCTCTCTCGTCGGATCGGTGACGCGAGGCAGCATGCTCATCGGTTCTTATCCTCGACTATCAAGAGTTTAATGTCGGACCGCGGCGCGCCGAGGCGACCGGACCGAGTCGACCGAATCGGCGACTACGCGTACTTATATGTGGGGTGGCGCCGTCATAGAAATTCTTTTTCACTCGACGTGGTCTATGGCTCTGCCGCCAACGGAAGAATAAGCCTTCGCTGTCCTAGAATCGGTTTGCCGGTGCGCAATTCACTGCTTCTGGACAGAGCGGGAGGCCCTTCCTAGATTGGTTTTGGTTTCGCTGGATGCCAGCATGGAGCGGCGCGATCATTCTGAACCCGATGGTGCGAGACCAGCGTGGGCCCTCTCGAGCCGATCGGATCCCTAGAGATGTCGCGTGACCTGTCACGCGTTCTCGCCAATATTCGCGATTCCGAGCGGGCCGCGGAAGCTTGGCCAGAGGCGCTGAAGTCGATGACGGAGGCTCTGGGCGCCGCGGGCGCCGCCTGCATCGTCGTCAACAAGTACTCAAATACCGCCGACTGGGTGTGCTTCTCGGGCCTGAGTGAACGCTTCAGATCTGACTATGTGGATCACTTCGCCCCATCGGACCCTTTTCTGCCGCACCTCAACGTCGCCCATCGCTGGATCAAGCTGTCGGACTGACTTCCGCAGTCGCTGTTGAGACAAAGCGAATGGTACAATGATTTTGTCTTGGCTTGCAGCGTGCGCGACATCCTCGGCACTCGCCTGGTCGAAACGCCGTCGCATCTCGTCTATGTCGGCGTTCACCAACAGATCGGACGAAGTCTTGGCGCAGATGTCGAGCCGGCGATGAAAGAGCTGACCTCGCCCTTGAGGTCAGCGATGCTGCGCCAGATGGAGCGTCTGTTTGGCCCAACCCAATCGAAGCCGAATCCGAAAGTAAACGCACGCCGAATAAGATATTACTTCCACGTCGGCAACGGCGGCCAATTTTTGGACGAGACGGGCGAGGAGTTCTCCTCGCGCGAGGAAGCGATCGCGCGCGCCTCAGTTCTGGCGGCGGAACTGACGAAAGAAGGGGACTGGAGCGGTTACGCCATAACCGTGACCGACGAGGACGGCGCCATAGTCGCGCGATTGCCGGTGTGAAATCTCCTGCTCAGCCACCGGTCAATATGGGGAAAAACCTAGTCGACAAAACTCGATTGCGTGCTCCTTCTC
>JBAUXQ010000997.1:0-1594 GCA_049584355.1 Roseiarcus sp.
GGACGAGGGCGTCTCGCGCCCCGACTACGGCTCGCGGCTGCGCGACGCCGCCGCCGTGCTGGCGCTCATTGCCGAGGCCAATCTCGGCGGCGACATCGAGGGGGACGCGATCGCGCGCGCCGGCGCCGTCCTCGATCAGGCGAGGGCTCAACGCTCGATCACCAGCACCCAGGAAAACAACTGGATGGCGCTCGCGGCCGAGGCGCTTGTCCAACATGCGGCCTCGAGCGAGTTCAGCGTCGACGGCCAGCCGGTGAAAGGCGCCCTTTATCGTCGCTGGAGCGGGCCGGCGCTCGCGGAAAGATCGATCGCGGTCGCCAACGGCGGTGAGACTCCGGCGCAACTCGTCGTATCCGTCTCCGGCGCTCCGGTTGAACCCGATCCCGCCGTCGCCAACGGCTATGCGATCGAGCGCACGTTCTACAAGCTCGACGGAACGAGGATCGACCTCAATAGCATCGCCCAGAATGAGCGCGTGGTGGTGTCGCTCAAGGTGACGGAAGCGCAGGCGCGATACGCACGCCTGCTGGTCGTCGATCGGCTGCCCGCGGGGCTCGAGATCGACAATCCGGCGCTGGTCGACGGCGGCTCGGTCGAGGCTTTCGCCTGGCTCACCAAGGACGTCGAGCCGACCCATACCGAGTATCGCGACGATCGCTTCGTGGCGGCGTTCGATCGCGCCGACGGCCAGTCGGCGTTCATCACTATGGCTTATATCGTCCGCGCGGTCGCGCCGGGCCATTACGTCTATCCGCCGGCGACCGCGGAAGACATGTACGACCCCGAACGTTACGGCCGCACCGCCTTCGGCGAACTCGAGGTGACGGCGAAGTGAGAATGCGAGGCCCTCATCCGGCGCCCATAGCCCGTCCGGAAGGACGGGCGTCCTTCCGGACGCCCTATGGCGCCACCTTCTCCCGCAAGCGGGAGAAGGGTTGCGCCCCCTCGCCCGCTTGAGGGCGAGCATGCACCTTACTCGCCCGATCGTCCTCACCCTCGCCGGCGCGGCTGTCCTTCTCGCCGCGAGCCTGGCGGCGGGCGTCGCATGGACGCGCTATGCGGCGAGCCTGGGCCCGCTCGATCTCACGGCCTCGCGCGAGGGCTCGACGATCGTCGTCGATCGCAGCGGGCGATTGCTGCGGCCATTCACTCTGCCCGACGGACGCTGGCGTCTGCCGGCGACCACGCATGACGTCGATCCACGCTATCTCGCGATGCTCATCGCCTATGAGGACGGGCGCTTCTATGACCATCGCGGCGTCGATGCGCGCGCGCTGATCCGCGCCGGCGCGCAGTGGCTCGCGCGCGGCCATGTGGTGTCGGGCGGCTCGACTCTGAGCATGCAGGTCGCCCGCCTCATCGAGCCACGGCCTGAGCGGACGCTCGCCGCCAAACTCAGGCAGATCGCGCGCGCGCTCGAGATCGAGCGCGCGGTCGGCAAGGAAGGCGTGCTCGATCGCTACCTCACCCTTGCTCCCTTCGGCGGCAATCTCGAAGGCGTGCGGGCGGCGTCGCTCGCTTATTTCGGCAAGGAGCCGCTGAAGCTCACGATCGCCGAGGCGGCGCTCATGGTCGCGCTGCCGCAATCGGCCGA
>JBAUXQ010000998.1:0-14704 GCA_049584355.1 Roseiarcus sp.
GCTCAAATAGACCAGCAAATTACCGATATGACACAGACCTATCAAAAGGTGCGCGCATACGCAAAAAATATTTTGGACGCGACGTCGATCTGGTTTGGAGCGGTCAGCACGGCGATCCTTCCAATCCTCTACGCCATCCTGGGCGCCTTCGCCTCTGTTCTGCGTGCGTTTACGCAACAACTGGAAAAGAGGACATTCAACTATTCCTATGCATCGCCTGCGCGTTTCATCATCGCCGCCATCGGAGGGGGCGTAATCGGCCTCTTCAATTTCACCATCGGCGAAGGGCTGACTGTATCGCCGCTGGCGCTGGCGTTTGTGGTCGGCTACTCGACGGACGTCTTTTTCTCGTTCCTGGAGGGAAGCGTGCCGAACGCCGCGAAGGGCGGCGCGCCATCCCCGCCAAACCTGCCGCCTCACCAAAAATGAGACTTATCGCGTTGGGACAGCCCCTCAAGGGTTCATGGCCGGGCTTGAGTTCTTTCGGCGCGGGGCGCGCGCAGGTTTGAAGGTCTCGGGCGCTCGCCTTAAAGTGCGCTCCCTCCCCAGGTTGGATTGTCCGTGGCTCAAAGCGAAATCGACGCCATTCGCGCCCTTCTTGGCGCCAAGCCGCGGCCCGTAGGCTGGGAGGAGCGTCGCCGGCGCATCGACGAGGTCGGGTCGGTCTGGCCGGTTGCCGACGACATCAAGCTCGAGACGGCCGATCTCGACGGCGTGCCCGGCGAATGGTCGATTGCTCCCGCCAGCGACCCGTCGCGAGTGTTAATGTTTTTTCACGGCGGCGGATATTGCTCGGGCTCGATCCTGAGCCACCGCCGGATGGTGACCGAAGCCGGGCGGGCAGGGGCAGTGCGCACGCTCGCCGTCGGCTATCGTCTCGCGCCGGAGCATCCGTTCCCCGCGGCTTGCGACGACGCGATGACCGCTTGGCGGCGCCTGCTTAAGGACGGATACGCGGCAAACCGGATTGCGGTCGGCGGCGACAGCGCGGGCGGCGGATTGACGCTGGCGCTGGCCGGCGAACTCAAGCGCGCGGGCGAGGAACTGCCCGGCTGCCTCTGGCTCGCATCCCCGTGGACCGATCTCACGATGTCGGGGGCGACGCTCTTGAGCAAGAGCGTGCTCGATCCGCTCATTCACAAGGAATATCTCGAGGAGCTGGCCCATGCCTATCTGCCCGAGGGCATGGACCGGAAGGACCCGCGCGTGTCCCCCCTCAACGGCGATCTGAAGGGACTGCCGCCGACCCTGATCCAGGTCGGCTCGGCCGAGACCCTGCTCGACGACTCGACGCGCTTCGCCGCCGCCGCCGGCGCCGCCGACGTCTGCGTGACCCTCGAAATCTGGCCGCACATGATCCATGCTTGGCCGATGTGGAACGCGCGCCTCGAACCCGGCCGCCGCGCGCTCGCGAGCGCAGGCGCCTTCATCCGGCGTTGGCTGTAGCGGGAGCGCGCGCACGCGCCCCGTTCCGAGCAGCGTATCCGACGTTCGTTCGCCCTTGCCAAAGCCGTCGAATGCGGGCAGGCGATGGCATGACCTGGACCGCGCTCCGGACATCGAGCGAATGACTTGACCACCGAACTGAACGGCAACCCGGAGACGCCGATGAGCGTCGAATCGCGCTGGGGCGTGTTCGGCAATTCCGCTTTCGTGGTCATCCTCGTCGCGACCTCGCTTTCCAGCGTCGGGTTGGCGATGTTCGACACCGCTTCGGCCTGGCAGATGACCAGCCTCGATCCGAGCCCGAGACTGGTCTCCGCGGTGCAGGTCGCCACGACCCTGCCGTTGTTCCTCCTGACCTTGCCCTCCGGGGCGCTGAGCGATGTCGTCGACCCGCGCCGGCTGCTGATCGTCGCCCAGGTGGGCATCGTCGCGGTTTCGATCGCGTTCGCCATGGTGGTTTCGGCGCGGCTCGCCGGCCCGACCTCGCTGCTTGCGACATCGTTCCTGCTCGGCATAGGCGGCGCGCTGTCCGCGCCGGCGTGGCTCCTCATTACCCCGATGCTCGTGCCGAGACCCGAGCTCGACAGCGCGATCGCGATCGACAGCGCGAGCTATAATGTGGCGCGCGCGATCGGTCCGGCGATCGCCGGATATGCGATCGCAGGTCTCAGCATCGCGGTGCCGTTCTGGTGCTGCTGCGGCGGCAATCTGGCGCTCCTTGCTGCCTTGATCTGGTGGCGCGCGCCGCGCAGGCCAACGGACACCCTGCCGGCCGAACGTCTGATCAGCGCCATGATGACCGGCGTGCGCTACGTTCGCTACAGCAGCGAGATGGACGCCACGCTCATCCGCTCGACCGCCTTTTTTCCCTTCGCGAGCGCTTACCCAGCGTTGCTGCCTCTCGTAGCCCGGAACGAGATGGGCAACGGGCCGGAGGTCTATGGCGAGCTGATGGCGGCAATCGGACTTGGCTCGATCGTCGCCACATTGGCCCTGAACTGGCTCAAGCGGCGCCTGGACCCCAACGGGCTGATTGCGCTCGGGACGGGCGGGACAATCATCGCTCTCGTTCTGTTCGCCGCCGCGCGTGACCCCGTTGTGGCTATTGCCGCCAGCCTCGTCGCGGGCGCGTCGTCGATCATTGCACTGACGACGTTCTTCGTTTCCGCCCAGGTGTCTTTGCCGGAATGGGTGCGCGGCCGGGGCCTGGCGCTTTTCCTCACCGTCTATTTCGGCGCCTTGACGCTCGGCAGCGCGGTATGGGGCGAAGTCGCCAGCGTCAAAGGAGTGCCTTTCGCACTTTCGGCGGCTGCGGTTGGCGCATTCATCGCGATGGCGCTGACCTGGCGATGGCGGCTGCAAACCGGGGCCGCGCTCAATCTGACGCCGTCGATGCGCTGGCGCGCCCCTGCCTTTCTCAATCGGGTCGCAAACGATCAGGGCCCTGTTCTCGGGGTCGCCGAATATGTGATCGACCCGAAGGACAAGGCCGCGTTCCTCGCCGTGATGCGCGATATCGGCCTCGAGCGAAGGCGCGACGGCGCCTACGCCTGGCACATTTTCGAGGACCCGGACGAGGTCGGGAAGATGATCGAAACATTCCTCGTCCACTCCGCGCTCGAACTCAAATACCGCCAGGCGCGCGTGACCATGGCCGACCAGACTATGGAAGACCAGGCGACCAAGTTCCTGAAGGCGCCGCCCACGATCCGCTATCTCGTCGCGCCGCAGCGCCCGCCGCGGCCGTGGCGGAGACGGAGATAATCGCCGCATCCCGCAGCGCGAACCCCGGCCGACCCCGCCGCTTTCACCGCGCCGCCGATGCGGCCGCCGCGTCGTCTGAGGCGTAAACGGAACGCTAACCTTTTGAAGGCTTCCCTAAAGTGTCGGTAAGGGCTATGGTTTTCCTCAAGTCTGATGAGAGTGGCCCGCTCCGCGCGGGCATAACACAACGGCGGCGAACCTCGATGACCGAAACCTTTGTCGCAATCATCGTAATGATGGTCGTATTGTTGGTGGCCTTGGGGGCGGCGGTGGGGATAGTGGCCGCTTTCGCAGCGTGGCGGGATTGGCAAAGGGAGCGGGCTTCGTGGAACTGCGAACCCGGCGAGGGCGGTCGATTGGAAGGCGTAGATCCACACCCGAAAGCGCCCGTCTGAACGGCGGGGCGCAATGGCGCCAGGAATTCCCGCGCCGAGCGGCGCGACGACGTCCGTCTTAGGGCTTTGCTTGCCCGTTCGCAGGCAGCGCCTGCACCGGTGACCCGGGGCCGATTTTTTGCAGATTGCCGACGATGATCCGGTCCCCTTCATTCAGTCCTTTGACGACGCTCACCAGCTCGCCGTCCGCCGGCCCGAGCGTGAGGAGCCGCAACTCCGCCTTGTCGCCTGCGCCGACGACATAGACGAATTTGCCCATCTGGCTCGATCCCAGCGCCGCCTGCGGCGCCATGAGGGTGTCCGGCTCATCCCTGATGTGCAGCCGGACGCGAACATATTGGCCCGGCAGCAATGCGAAATCGGGGTTGGCGATGGTGACGCGGGCGACAATCGTGCCAGTCGCCTTGTCGACGACATTGTCGAGGAAGGTCAGTTCTCCCCTGCGGACCGGCTCCTCTTTGCCCGCTAACGAAATTTCGGCCACCACCTTGCCGCCGGCGCGCGCCCGGGCAATTTCGGCAAGGTCGGATTCGCTCGGGTTGAAGGAAACGTAGATCGGATCGAGCTCAACCAGCGTGTTGAGCGGCCCGCTCGCCGAACCGACCAGGGCGCCTTTCGCCGCCTGGTTACGCCCAAGCCTGCCGGCGAACGGCGCCCGGATTTCCGTATAGCTCAGATTGAGCCGCGCGGCCTCGATCGCGGCGCGGTCGAGCACAAGCGCCGCCTCTGTTTGACGCATCGTACTCTCGCGCTGGTCGTAGGCGTCCTTGGTGACAAACCCGCTTTTGACCAGCTCCTCGCCACGGCTGAAATTGGCTCGCGCATATTCGAGCAAGGCCGTGTCGCGTTGCGCCTGCGCGTTCGCCTGATCGAGCGCCGCCTGAAGGTCGCGCGGGTCGATCTTGTAGAGCAGCTCTCCGTTCTTGACGTCTGCGCCGTCCGCGGCGGGCTGGGCGTCGATATAGCCCGACACGCGGGCCTGAAGGGCGATGCTGCGGATCGACTCGATGCGGCCCGGGTAGTCGAGATAGATCGACAGGGTCTTCCTGACGACGGGCGCGACCGGGACAGGCATCGCCATCATCGCGCTGGGCGGCGCCGATGCGCTGGCCCCGCCGAATTCGTGCAACGCGACATAGAGCCCGGCGATAGCCGCCACGCCCAAGGCGGCAAGCGATGTGAGGGTCAACTTCAGGACGTGCATGGAGGAGCTCCCGCGATCATTCGGCGGCCTCGGCGCTAGGCTCGAACTTCGGCGCAGCCTTGAGCGCCGGCGTCTCCGCGGCCCGGCCTTCGCGCATCCCCTCGATCAGCGCGTAGAAGACCGGCACGAAGATCAGCGTCAGCGTCGTCGCCGCCACCATGCCGCCGAAAACCGTCGTTCCCAAGGACTGCCGGCTGGCGGCGCCCGCGCCGGTCGCGAACATGAGCGGCAGGACGCCCAGGATGAAGGCGAATGCGGTCATCAGGATCGGGCGCAAGCGAAGCCGCCCTGCCTCCATCGCCGCTTCGACGACGCCGAGCCCTTCCTCTCGACGACGCTTGGCGAATTCGACGATCAGGATCGCATTCTTGGCGGCGAGACCGATCAGCATGACGAAACCAATTTGCGAATAGACGTCGATTGGCATCTGGCGCACCCACAGCGCCCCGAGCGCGCCGACCAGCGCCAGCGGCGCAGACGACAGGACCATGAACGGCATGGACCAGCTCTCATACTGGGCGGCCAGGATCATGAAGACGAAAACAATGGCCAGCCCCAGGACGACCGTCCCAATTGAACCAGCGCTGAGCTCCTGAAAGGTGACCCCTGTCCATTCGTAGCCAAAATCGCGCGGCAACGCCTCGGCGGCGGCGCGCTGCATTGCGGCAACCGCCTGGCTTGAACTGTACCCGGGCGCGGGCGCGCCATTGATGAGCGCGGAGCCGTAGTTGTTGTAATGGGGCACGGTCTCCGGGCCGACGATCGGTTTCAGCGTGCCGAGCGTGCTGAGCGGCGTCATGCCGCCGGATGCATTGCGCACATAGAGTTTGTTCAGGTCGGAGGCGGAAGCGCGCGATTCCTTGTCGGCCTGCAGCGTGACCCGGAAGGTATGGTTGAACAGGTTGAAGTCGTTCACGTAGAGCGAGCCGAGATAGATTTGAAGGGTGTTGAAAACGTCCGGCAGGCTCAAGCCCAGAAGCTTCGCCTTTGTCCGGTCAAGATCGTAGTTGAGCTGCGGGGTCGAAGCCGAGAAGGACGTGAAGAGCGATTGCGGATTGAGCTCCGGCTGCTTGCGCGCCGCGGCGATCAGGGCCTGGGTCGCGTCATTGAGCGCGGCGCTGCCTTGGCCCGCAAGGTCTTCGACTTCGAGCTCGAAACCGCCGGTCGTGCCAAGCCCATTGACCGACGGCGGATCGAAGCTCAGGGCGAAGGCCTCGGGGATCGCGAGAAGCTTCGGCCGCACTTGGGCGACCAGCTTTGAGGCGTTCTCGTCTGGCCCGCGTTCGCTCCAGGGCTTGAGTACGGCAAATTCGATCGCCGAGTTCGACTGCGCCGCGTTGGTCAGAAAATTGAGGCCGCTGATAAAGCCGGCGATCTCGACTCCGGGCGTCGCTTGCAGCACGTCACGCACTTTCTTGGCGACCGCGTCCGTGCGCTCGAGGGAGGCTCCGTCCGGCAATTGGACAATGACAAAGAAATAGCCTTGGTCCTCGACCGGCAGGAAAGTGGTTGGAATGGTTCGCGACAGGGCATAGGCCCCGCCGACGAGCAGCACGAAGACGCCGATAAGAGCCCAGCTCCAGCGAATGAACTGCCTGACCGAGCGCGCATAGGCGTGCGAAAGCCATTCAAATCCGGCGTTGAACCAGCGGAAAAGGATGAAAGAGGTTTTCGGACGGTGGCGCAGGAACGCCGCGCTCAGAGCGGGGCTCAAAGTCAGCGAGTTGAAAGCGGAGATGCCGACCGAGATCGCGACCGTCAGCGCGAATTGATTGTACAGGCGGCCCGCGACGCCGGGGATGAAGGCGACGGGAACGAACACAGCCATCAGCACCGCCGTTGTCGCGATGATTGGCCCGGTCACTTCCAGCATTGCTTTTTTGGCCGCCGCGAGCGGCGGCGCCCCGGCTTCGAGCTGGCGCTCAACGTTCTCGACGACGACGATCGCGTCATCGACGACCAGGCCGATCGCCAACACCATGCCGAGCAGGCTCAACATGTTGAGGGAGAAGCCGAGAGCCTCCATCACCGCCAGCGTCGCGATCAGCGACACCGGAATGGCGATCGTCGGAATGATCGTCGTGCGCCAGCTCTGCAAAAAAATGTAGACGACGAACACCACGAGGGCCAAGGCCTCGGTCAGGGTCACGACGACGTCGCGCATCGCCGCGGAGACGAAGCGGGTCGTGTCGTAGTGCATGGCGTAGGCGATTCCGCGCGGGAAGCGCTGCGACAACTGCTCCATCCGCTCCTTGACCCGCCGTTGCAGGTCGAGCGCATTCGACCCCGGCATCTGAAAAATCGCCAGGACGACAGTCGGGTCCGGTCCGAAGAATGCGGACGAGGAATATTGCAGCGCGCCCAGCTCCACGCGGGCGACGTCGCCCAAGCGCACCACGGCCCCGCTGGCGGGATCGGCGCGCACGATGATGTTTGAGAATTCGCTGGCGTCGCTGAGCCGTCCGGCCGCGTTGACTTGAAGCTCGAAGGGCGTGCCGGGCGGGGCAGGGGATTGGCCGATCTTGCCGGCCGCGACCTGAACGTTCTGCTCAGCGATGGCGTTTTGAACGTCGACCGCCGTGACGCCGAGATTGGCGAGCTTGTCCGGATCGAGCCACACACGCATGGAATAACGCCGCTCGCCGAAGATCTGCACGTCGCCGACGCCGGGCAGGCGCTTCAGCTGATCCACGATCTGCAGATAGGCGTAGTTCGACAGCGCGACCGAATCGACGGACTTGTCGGGCGACGTCAGGTTGACGATCAGCACGAAGTTCGGGTTCTGCTTCTTGATCGTCACGCCGCCTTGATTGACGATCGCCGGCAAGGATGACGCAGCCTGGGAAACGCGGTTCTGCACGTCCACGGCGGCGATATTGAGCGGATAGCCGACGTTGAACGTGATCGTAATCGACGAGGAGCCGTCGTTCGAACTCGCCGACGACATGTAAGTCATGCCCTCGACGCCGTTGATCTGCTCCTCAAGCGGCGTGGTGACGGTGTCGGCCACGACCTGAGCGCTTGCGCCGGGATAATTGGCGCTGACGACAACTTGCGGCGGCGTGATTTCCGGAAACTGCGATACCGGAAGCAGAAAAAAGCAAATCGCGCCGGCGAGCACGAGGATCGCGGCGATCGCCGAAGCAAAGATCGGGCGTTGGATGAAGAAGCCGACCATCAGGACGGCGTCACCGACGAAGCGCTAGCAGCAAAGCGCCGATCCGTAACTTGTGTCGCGGACGCGCCGCGCCCTGCGGGGCGAGGCTGTATTCCCGCTTCGGAACGGCGTCCAGCTGCGTTCAGCCGAGCTGACGAAAACAGCAGCCGGACGCTGCAAAGCATGCTCGGGGCCTCCGATTCGGCTGGCGACGCCGTACAAAAGCGTCTTGAGCTCCTGCGGCTCGACATGGTCGGCCCGCATCACCGCCTGAATCAACGAATCCGCGAGGAGGTCGTCGATCTTCGGACTGTGGCTAAGCGACATGGCGCTTCCTTTCGTTTTGGCGGCCAAGGACCGGGCCGCGACCGGCGCCGACACGCATGTTGACTTCAGGCGCCGGGGGGTGTTACTTGTCGGTAACAATCACTAGATACCGATCGGTAACATTCCGGTCAAGGTCCATGGCGAAAGAAAATTCAAAACAGGAGCTGGGCGCCCTCGTCGCGCAGGCGTGCGTGCAGCGGCCGCGCGAGCGCATCGTCGCCTCCGCGCAGGACTTGTTCCATCGTCACGGCATTCGCGGGGTCGGCGTCGACGCCATCGCCGAGGCCGCGGGCACCAACAAGATGACGCTCTATCGTCACTTTGGGTCGAAGGACGATCTGATTCTCGAGTATCTCAACTACAAGGGAAAGAAGTCCGACGAGATTTGGGCCGAGATCGAAGGCGAAAGCCCGAACGATCCGGCTGGCCAGCTTTACGGCTTTGTCGAGAAGGCGGCGAAATTCATCACCGAAGACGAACGTGGCTGCGACCTCGCCAACGCCGCGGTCGAGTTGACCGAGCAAGGTCACCCTGGGCTTAGGGTGATTGAAGAGTTCAAAGTCCGCCAGCGCGATCGTCTGGCGGGGCTCTGCCAGGCCGCCGGGGCGTCTCAGCCGGGTCTGCTCGCCGATGCGCTGGTCCTTCTGATCGAAGGCGCGCGGGTCAGCCGCCGCAGCGTCGGAACCGGGGGCCCGAGCGCGAATTTCGTCCGAACGAGCGAAGCGGTCATTGCCTCTTTCGGCATCCCGCCGAAGGATCGGATGGGGGACGTGCGGCCACTATTTAGCGTAAGTCGGTAAGTTCCATTTACCGGCCCACCAACTATCGGATCTCGTCGACACGGTCTGCATAGAAGGCGACGTAGTCCTTGATCGCCGCCATCGCCGGGAAGGGCGTCTCATACGTCCACACCGCATTCCTCGAACGCTCACCGCCGATTGGAATGCTGAAGTAGGATGCCTCGCCCTTGTAAGGGCAATAGGTGGTGTGATCGCTCCGTGCGAGCGCCGCCATGTCCACGTCCCGCCGGCTGATGTACTGCACGGCCGCGTAGCCCGCCTCGCTGAGGGTCAGCGCCTCCATGGTGTCGGCAATGACCTTGCCGCCGACGGTAACCACGACGCGCGACGGGTTGGCTTGGATCTCGATGGGGTGGTCGGGCCCCGGAGTCTTGATCTGCCTATCACTCATGATCTGCATCCTTCTGAATTGGAATTGATGGGGCGATGGTCAGTGCAAGGGATCCAACCATAGTCACTCACCGTCCCGAGAGAATGGTCTTGATCTGATCCCTTACAGATGGGTTGTTGATGGCGGCGGCCCTCTTAGCCGCGGTCGATCGCGACGAAGTTCATTTTGCCGAGACAACGGAGGGGAACGGCAAACGTTCAAAGGGCCTCGGATTTATGTCGTCCTGCAGCGCGGAAGTGAGGAACTGGTCGGCGTCCGATACGAAGAGCTCGGGGTACTGGTAGAACGATCCGTGATTTGCGTCCGGGTAGAGTATGAGCTCCGCGTTCGGCAGGTTCTGCTGCAGGGTGTAAGAATTCACCGTGGGCACGATCACGTCGTTGCTGCCCTGCACGATCAGGGTCGGCTGACGAATCTCTTTCAGATAGTCGAGAACGCTGTCGGCCGGCGCGTAATATTTGGTGATGGCTTCGCGTTGGGCCGTCGCAGCTTCTTCGCTCACCTCGGGATCGCGATCCTTGCGGAGAAGCTTGCGTTTCAAAAAGGCGAGGCCTGCGGCCCGGCCCGAAGGGGACGGGGAGAAGTGAACCGCAAGCCAGAGATGCTCTGGCGGATCGTAGGCGCCGGCGAAGATCTGTGCGGATCTGCTCGTTGACATGTCGGCGCCGCGCGGCCCGGTGCCGACAAGAATGAGCCGGCGAACGAGATCGGGCACCTGGGCTGTAATTTCCTGAGCGACCATGCCGCCGATGGAAAAGCCGAGCACGTCCACCTTGGCAAGCCCGAGAGCTCTGATGAAAGCGATGGCGTTGGCGCCCATCTCCTGCATGCTCGTCGGGACCTTGCCGGAACTGCTCGAAACACCCGCGTTATTGAAGAGGATGACCTCGCGGTTCCTGGCTAGGCCATCGGTTACGGCCGGATCCCAATAATCCATGGTCCCGCGGAAATGCTGGTTGAAGACGAGCGGCGCGCCGGCGGGCTTGCCGAAGCGGCGATAGGCGAAACGGATCCCGCTGGCCTCGACGAACTGCGTTGGTGCGGTTTGGTGATTGTGCTGGGTCATTGAGGTTTCCCTTTGGCGGTCGGGCTCAAGCCGACTTGCCGAGCGATCGAAAGCGGGCGCTATCCCCACACAGCGAAAGCTGTGGGCAAGGCGGCTCGCGACTCGGCGCGGAACTTTGCTTCGCACCCAGACGGGATCATCTAGTGGCTCTTGCCGCCATCGACGTTGAGGACATGGCCGGTGATGAATGACGCTTCGTCCGACGCGATGAAGACAATCGCATTGGCAAGCTCCTCCGAGAGGCCGAGGCGATCCATTGGAACAGTCCTCGTGAGAGCCGCCTTGTTTTCCGGCGTGCGGGTAAAACGCGTCAACATGCCGGTGTCCGTAGGACCGGGCGCCACAGCATTCACTCGGATTCCCGACTTGGCGATCTCGAGCGCCACGGACTTTGTGACGCCTTCGACAGCGTGCTTGCTGCCGACATAGACGGAGGCCCCCGCCGCACCCTCGTGCCCGTAGGTCGAGGAGATGTTGATGATGGCGCCGCTGCCCTGTCCCTGCATGGCGCGCACTTCGTGCTTCATGCTCAGGATCACGCCGAGAACATTGGTGTCAAACGTCGCGGCATAGCTCTCCGCGGTCTGCTCCGTGACCGGGCCAACCCGACCTTCGGTGCCGGCATTGTTCACTGCGACATCGAGGCGGCCGAACCGCGCCATCGTCATGTCGACCAGTTTCCGAAGGTCGTCATCCTTGCGGACGTCGGCGTTCATGAACTCGGCCTCCGCCCCGAGGGTACGCAGCTCCTCGGCGAGCGACTGGCCGGCCTCGTCGCGGCGGCCGGAGACAACGACTTTGGCGCCCTTCTTTGCGAAGGCCACTGCCGCGGCACGGCCGATGCCGGTTAGCGCACCGGTGATCAAGACAACTTGCGCGCTCATTCTACGGTCCCTCGTTGGCCCGGGAAACCCGGGGCGTTTCGATGAATGAGAGTTGTCTATTCCATCACGCCGGCAGAAGGCTCGGAATCGGATAGGGCTTATTCCATCAGGGCGCGAAATGTACGGCCCGGCGCTGAAACCGGAGTTCAGGCGGCCATGCACCTTTCGACGAACGAAACGAATGCGCGAGCCTTGGCGCTGGCGAGCCGCCCCGTCGGGTAGACGGCGGACAGACTGGTTGGCGGCAATTTCCAATCCTGCAAGATCGGCACGACCTCTCCTGATTTCAGCTCGGGCGTGAAGAGCCATTCCGCGGACACTGCGAATCCGAGGTCGCAATTCACCGCCTCCCGAAGGCCCTCCGCTTGAGTGACCTTCAACCGCCCGTGGAGAGTCACCGAGATCTCTGCATCGGCCTTCCGAAATGTGAAGGAATCACGCCCGCCGCCCCGCGTCAGAATGATGGCCTGATGGCTGCTCAGCTCGTCGGGTGACATCGGGATTCCGTAGCGCTGTAGATACGCAGGCGTGGCCACGACCAAGCTGCGGCCCTCTGCGATCCGGCGGGCGGTCATGTTCGAATTCGGCATCGTCCCCGTTCGCAGGGCGACATCGATGCCTTCGTTGACCAAATCCACCAAGCGGTCGTCGAGGACAAGCTCCAGATCGAGATCCGGGTGTTCAGCCAAAAATGCCGACAGGTTCGGAACGACATGGAGCCGTCCAAAGCAGATCGATGTCGACACGCGCAGCTTCCCGCCGAGGCTGTTCGCGCTTCCTTGCGCCGCCATCACCGCTTCGTCGGCTTCCTCGACGGTCCGCTTGGCGCGCTCATAAAAGATCTGACCGGCCTCGGTCGGGACCACGCTGCGCGTCGAACGGAGCAGCAGGCTGACGCCCAGCCATTGCTCAAGCTGGACCACAGCCTTCGAGACCGCTGGCTGTCCGATATGTTGACGTCGAGCCACGGCTGAGAACGAGCCGGTGTCGACGACTTGCACGAAGATCTCCAGTGCGGCGAGCCTGTCCACTTAGCGCCTCATCGGAATGAGTGTCGGCCAGACTTTGCGCCTTATGCCGATAAAATGGAATAGGCCGCTCCCGGCGGCGGAGCGCACGCGCTTCGCCGGCTTGAGCTAATAGTACCGCGGGATCGGGCCGTTGTGGGGCGTCTTGCGGTCGGAGAGATCGAACATCACTTCGTCGACGTAACACCACCCCCAACCTTCGGGCGGATCGTAGCCTTCGATGATCGGATGGCGTGTGGCGTGAAAATGCTTGGTCGCGTGCCGGTTCGGCGACTGGTCGCAACATCCGACGTGTCCGCAGGTGCGGCAGAGCCGCAAATGAAGCCAGGCATCGCCGGTCTTGAGGCAATCCTCGCAGCCGAGCGCGCTCGGCGTCACGTGGCGAATGGTGTTCAGATGGGTGCAGGTCTTCGACATCTTGGGCTCGCCTGGATCGGTTAGAGGTGGGGGCCTTGAGAATGAGCGAGGAACTGATGGATCGCCGCCACCACCTGGGCGCCCTCGCCGATCGCCCCGCCGACCCGCTTGACCGACCCCGAGCGCACGTCGCCAACCGCGAACACGCCCGGGATCGACGATTCGAGCGCCGAGGTCGCGGGGCCGCCATTCATTCGCGGCTTCCCGGTCACCACGAAGCCGGCCTTGTCGAGCGCCACGCCGCAACCTTGCAGCCATTCGGTCGCCGGGTCCGCGCCGACGAATAGAAAGACGTTGCGGATCGGCGCCTCGAGCTCCCGTCCGGTGCGCCGGTTGCGCCACCGCACCCGCTCGAGGCCGCCGCCGGCGGCGCCATCGAGGGCGACGACCTCGGTCTCGGTCATGAGCTCGATGTTCGAGGTCGCGGCGATGCGATCGATGAGGTAACGCGACATGCTTTCGGCCAGGCCCGGCCCTCTCACCATCATCCGCACCTTCGAAGCGTGGGCCGAAAGAAACACCGCGCCCTGGCCGGCCGAATTGCCGCCGCCGACCAGAATGACCTCCTCGCCGGCGCAGAGGCGCGCCTCGATCAGCGATGCCCAGTACCAGACTCCGCGGCCCTCGAACCGGGCGATGTCGGCGAGCCCCGGATGGCGATACCTTGCGCCGCTCGCCACCACCACCGTCCGGGCCTCGATGCGTTCGCCGCTGTCCAAATCGAGGGCGAACGCCCCGTTCGCGCGCGCGCAATCGAGCGTCCTGACGCCGACCGGGATCATCACGTCAGCGCCGAATTTCTGCGCTTGAATAAAGGCGCGGGCGGTCAGGGCCTGGCCGGTGATTCCGGTCGGAAACCCGAAATAGTTCTCGATCCGGGCGCTCGCTCCGGCCTGTCCGCCGAAAGCGCGGGCGTCGAGAACCGCGACCGACAGGCCCTCGGAGGACCCATAGACGGCTGTCGACAAGCCGGCGGGCCCGGCGCCGACCACGGCGACGTCATAGACGAAGTTCGCTCGCGACGCGGCGGTCATACCGATCTGGCCGGCGAGCGCCCGCTCCGAGGGGTTGCCGAGCACCGAGCCGTCGGGGCAAACGACCAGCGGTAAGCCGCCGGCGATATCGGCATAACGGTGGATCAGCTCGCGCGCTTCGGGGTCGGTCGCCGGATCGAGCAGATGTTGCGGATAGCCATTCCTGGATAAGAAGCCCTCGAGCCGGATCACGTCAGCCGAGGCCGGGGGGCCGATCAGGATGGTGCCCGCGGCCCCTTCGAGGAGAGCCATCCGCCGAAGGATGAGCGCGCGCATGATGCGTTCCCCGAGATCGGCTTCGGCGACCAGGACCGAGCGCAGTCCTTCAGTGGGGATCAACAGGGTCTCGACGTCGCCCTCGGCCGTGGCGTCGACCAGCGCCGCGCGGCTCGAGAGCTGGCCGACTTCGGCCAGGAAGTGACCCGCTCCCTCTTCGACGACCGGAGCGACGTGGCCCAGTCCGTCGCGCTGGGTCACCGAGACGAGGCCCTTGAGCACGACAAACATGCCGGGCGCGACTTTTCCCGCTTCGTACAGCTTCTCCCCGTCCGAAAATTTTCGTAAGGCGCCGAAGCGCCGCAACCGGTCGACCTCCTGCGGCTTAAGCTCGGGAAACGTCTCCTGGTGGCGAGGTCCGTGGGCGGGGTAGACCAAAGCGGCCATGCATTCGCTCTTGAGGTTGAAATTCCGCAGAAATCGCGTCGCCCCGCGATCCGTTGTCGCCTCCAACTCGGCGGGCTCCATCTTATACCATGGGTGCGGGCCGTACGGGGTGAGGAAGAGGATCGGTT
>JBAUXQ010000999.1:0-2093 GCA_049584355.1 Roseiarcus sp.
TCGCAACCGTACGCAGCCGCGCCGCGCCCGCAGCCGGCGGCGGGGCCGGATCGACGAGGGCTCGCGAGACGCCGCCCCCAATGGCGTTCTTGACCGCGGCCGCCAGCGCAAGGCCCGAGACGCCCGCGCCGGCAACGATGATGTCGAAGATGGGAGGTGGTTCGGACACTGCGGACGCCTCCTTCGGCCCCATTGTCGGACGGATGAAGAATCCCATACCGGCTCTTGGGCCGCGGCGCCATTTTGGCGTCCGGATTCCATCTTTTCAAGGCGTTGCGGCGCCATTCCGAGTCGCCGAGCGCAAGGTCCGATGCGCCCATAGAGACGCGTGGCGCCGCGGCTGCGCGCAATGCGGCTAATCAGCTAAACTAAACAGTTCTTTTGTGCTATGAACATATACTGACCGTTGGAACCTATCCCGTTCTCGGTCGTTGGGTCCTCAGCCCGGCCTTGCGCCGGCCAGTCAGCTTGAGGAGACTGTGATGTCTAAAGCCTTGATATCAGCCCTTCTTTTCGCGGCGTTGCCGGCCGCGGCCTACGCCGATGAGGGAGGCGGCGCCATCGGCGCCCTTGTCCGCGCGCCAGGGAACATTGCGTCCGGGATCGTCGGCGGCCTGACCGGCACAGAGGCTCCGCGGTTCCACCACTATGTCGTCGAGGAACACGTCCCATCTTACACTTGGGCGCAGCACCCTCGCGTCGTGGTTGGCGACGTCCTGCCGGCCGAAGGCGTGACCCTTTATCCGGTTCCGCGTGAATACGGCGTGACCCAATACCAATACACGGTTGTCGACAATACGCCGGTGCTGGTCGATCCGTCGACGCGCAGAGTGGTCGAGATCGTTCCGTAAAGAGCGAAGGCTCGGGGAGCGCAGGCGCCGCCTGGAGGGCGACGCCGCGCCCTCATTCCAGACTGCTGTCGAGAGGCTTGGGCGCAAGGTTGAAATGGCCGGCGCTGGAGAGGGTTGACTTATGGCTGATAATTGATAAAAGATGAAAATCATCAGTCATAACTCGTCACGAAAATGGCCATTGTCGAACGCCGATCCCCCGAAGAGACCCGCGGCTGCATCCTGTCCGTCGCCTGGGACCTGTTTCGTCAGCTCGGGGCGCGCACGACCGTCGCCGACATCGCCGACAAGTCGGGCATGTCGAGCGCCAACGTCTATCGTTTCTTCCCCTCCAAGCAGGCGCTGAGCGAAGCGGTATGCGAGGGCCTGCTCGGCGAGATGCTGAAGGCGGCCCGCCGCGAGCTCGATTCCCCCGGCGCCGCGGCTCAGCGGATCGCCGGCATGATGCTGGCCCTGCATCGCCTGATGCGCGACCAGATGACCGACGAAGCGCGCGCGCACGAGATCGTGAAGCTCGCGGTCGACGAGGTCTGGCCGCCGATCGTCGACTATTTGCACAAGTGCGCCGCGATGCTGGCCGAGGCGATCGCGGAGGGCCAGGCGGCGGGCGAATTCGGCCCCGGGGACCCGAAGGAGCTCGGATGGCAGACGCTGCAAGCCTGCGTGATCATCCAGGATCCGACAATGATCGCCCAATGTCCGGCGATCCGCCCTGAGGCGCGTCCTGAGCATGCGATCGATTTCGCCCTGCGCGCGCTCGCCAATCCGCGGCCGCCAGCGCCCATCCCGGAGAGCTAGGCCATGAAATCGCTTGCGTCTCTCGCCGCCCTCGCCGTCGCGCTCCTCGTCTCCGCCTGCGATCAGAAGACGGAAGCCATGAGAGCCGCGCCTATGAGGCCGGTGCTGGTCGCCGAGGCGCACTATGCGCCGCGCGAGCAGGCGCAAGTGCTGGCCGGCGTGGTCAAGGCGCGGATCGAGAGCGATCTCGCGTTCCGCATCGCCGGCAAGATGGCGACGAGGCTCGTCGACGCCGGCGCCGTCGTGCATAAGGGCGACGCCCTGGCGCAGCTTGACGACGCCGATTTTCGGCTCCAGCTCGAAGAAGCGCAGGCGGAACAGAGTTCCGCGGCCGCCGCGCTCGTTCAGGCGGAAGCGGAAGACCGGCGCCTGACGACGCTCGCGAAGCAGGGCTGGACGGCCAACGCCGATTTCGACAAGGCGCGCTCGGCCGCCGACCAGGCG
>JBAUXQ010001000.1:0-1631 GCA_049584355.1 Roseiarcus sp.
GGAATAGCACGGACGCAGCAAGCCGAACTGAAACCGGCCGCGCGCGGCGCCGCCGCCTCCCCGAAGGGTGCGTCAAGCGCGGGCAAGGGGCGGATGTCGGCGGCCGGGGCGGCGGCGGCGAACGGAACAATCTTGTCGATCCGCCCATCTGTGGTGCTCAACCGCGCATTGACGCGCGCCGACCCAATGGGGCTTCTGTCGATCGCCGCGACCTCGCCGGGCGGCCGGCGCGCCTCAGGGGTGAACGCAATCAGGCCAGCGCCGGCGCAGATGGCGAGAAAAAGGCGCGGATGGAGAATCGTCATGGGTCCAATCCTCTTCGACGAGGATGGACCCACTTTGCTGACCAAGACTTAACCTTTGGCCCGCAGCCGCTTGCCCCTTTCGCCCGCGGCGCGCCGGGGCTATGTGTCCGCAAGCAGACCGGGGCCATGAATCGGGTGGGCGCGGAACGAACTGGGCGCGGATGATGGAAAAGCGGGCGAAGTTTCACGGATCGATGCCGGCGCTGGTCACCCCGTTCAAGGAGGGGAAGATCGACGAGCCCGCCTATCGCGCGTTGATCGACTGGCAAATCAACTCTGGCTCGCACGGGCTGGTGCCGGTCGGGACGACCGGCGAGAGCCCGACGCTCACCCATGAGGAGCATCGCAGCGCGATCGACATCTGCATCGACGAGGCGCGCGGACGGGTTCCGGTGATCGCGGGAGCAGGCTCCAACAACACGGCGGAAGCGATCGAACTTGCCCGCCACGCCGAGCGAAGCGGGGCGGACGCCGTTCTCGTCGTCACGCCGTATTACAACAAGCCGACCCAGGAAGGCCTCTACCAGCACTTCAAGGCCGTCAACGACGCGGTCGGAATTCCGATCCTCATCTACAACATCCCTCCGCGAAGCGTGGTCGACATGTCGGTCGACACGATGAAGCGGCTCAGCGAGCTTGCCAATATTGTCGGCGTCAAGGACGCGACGGGCGACGTGGGGCGTGTGTCGCGTCAGCGACACGCCATGGGGCCGCACTTTATCCAACTTTCTGGCGAAGACATGACCGCGCTGGCGGCGATGGCCGCGGGCGGACACGGCTGCATCTCAGTGACGGCGAACATCGCGCCTGCGCCGTGCGCGGAACTGATGGAGGCGACGTTCAAGGGCGACTGGGATCATGCGCTGAAGATCCAGGACCGCCTGGCGCCCCTCCACGCGGCCATTTTCGCCGAGCCCGGCGTCAATGGAGCCAAATACGCGCTAAGCCTGCTCGGGCGGGCGCGCGCCGAGACCCGGTTGCCGCTCATTCCGGTGAGCCAGGCGACCGAAGCCCTGATCCGGCGCGCGATGGTGCATGCGGGCCTGCTTAACGCTTAAGAGCTGACATGGCCGCCGAAAAGGAAAAGCCGAACTTCAAGGTGGTCGCCGACAACCGCCGCGCCCGCTACGATTATGAGATCGGCGAGACGTTCGAAGCCGGCTTGATGCTGACCGGAACGGAGGTCAAATCGCTCCGGACCGGCAAGGCGACAGTCGCCGAGAGCTACGCCGCCGTCGACCGCGGTGGCGAAATTATCCTCTACAACGCCAACATCCCCGAGTACCTGCAGGCCAATCGCTTCAACCACGAACCGAAGAGACCGCG
>JBAUXQ010001001.1:0-2285 GCA_049584355.1 Roseiarcus sp.
GCCCGCGCCAGCGCCACACCGGCGACGAAGCCGAGCTGCGGCGCAAGCGCGGGGGGGCACGGGTCGATCAAGAGCGCGGTGGCGTGAAGGTTGCCTCCCGGTGAGATCCAGGCGCGGCCGCGGCGGCCTCGCCCCGCTGTCTGCTCGCCGGCGACGATCCACAAGCGGTCCGACTCGCCGGTCAGCGCACGGCGGCGCGCCTCCTCATTGGTCGAATCGACCACGCTCAATCGAACGACGCGCCAGGGCGAATCGGCTTTGTTCAGCCTCAGGGCCGCGGTCAAAAGAGCGACTGCGCGGCCGCCATCGCGGCGTTGGTGATCGGCGAGGGCAAGAACACGAACAAGAGGATCATGAGGGCCGAAACCGCCAGCACGATGCGCGCGACCGGAGCCGGGCGGTCGAACGCGGGCGCCGGCTCGTCGAAATACATCAGCTTGACGATCCTGAGGTAATAGTAGGCGGCGACGCAACTCGCCAGAACGCCGATGACCGAAAGGCCATAGAGACCAGCCTTGATGCCGGCCGCGAAGACATAGAACTTGGCGAAAAAGCCCGCGAGCGGCGGAACGCCAGCGAGGGAGAACATCATCGTCGCCAGGAAGAAGGCCATGGTCGGATTCGTCCGCGCAAGGCCAGCGAGGTCGGCCATCGTCTCGACGGCGCGGCCTTGACGCCGCATGGACAGAATGGCGGCGAAGGTTCCAAGCGTCATCACGACGTAGATCGCCATATAGATGATGACGCTTTGCGCGCCCTCGACCGTGCCAGCGGCGAGACCAACAAGCGCGTATCCCATGTGGCCGATCGACGAATAGGCCATCAGCCGCTTGAAGTTGCGCTGGCCGATGGCGGCGAAGGCGCCAAGAACCATAGAGGCGATCGACACGAAGGTGAGGATCTGGCGCCAGTCGTTGGAAATGCCGGGAAAGGCGGTGACCATGACCCGAACGAGGACCGCCATCGCCGCAACCTTGGGCGCGGAGGCGAAGAAAGTCGTCACCGGGGTTGGCGCGCCTTCGTAGACGTCGGGCGTCCACATATGAAACGGCACGACGGAGATCTTGAAAGCCAGCCCGACCAGGATGAACACCAGCCCAAACAGCACGCCGATGCTCGCATGATCATGCACGGCTTCGGCGACCGCGCTGAACGAAACCGAGCCCGAATAGCCGTAGATGAGCGAGATGCCGTAGAGCATCATGCCCGAGGACAAGGCGCCGAGGACGAAATACTTGAGGCCCGCTTCGGTCGCGCGCACGTCATGCCGGCGATAGGCCGCGATCACATAGAGCGCCAGGCTCATCAGCTCGAAACCGAGGTAGAGCGCGATAAAGTCATCGGCCGAGATCAACATCAGCATGCCGAGGGTGGAAATCAGGATGAGGACCGGGAATTCGAAGCCGCCGATTCGCTCCTGACGCATGAACTCGACAGACAGCAACAGCGTCACCAGCGAGCCGACGAGCGTGATCGCGCTCATGAAGCGGGTGAAGGCGTCGTCCGCGAAGGCGCCGTAGAAGGTGACGCCCATTGGGCGATTCTTGGCCACCATCAGAATCAATACGAGGCCGAGCAGGCCGACGGCAATCTCGTTGACAAGGTTCGACCCCCGCTCGCCGCGCAGGGCCCCGTAAAGCACGAGCGCCAAGGTCCCCCCCGCCAGGACCACCTCCGGCAGGACCACGGGAAGAGAAATGGCCGTCTCGTGCATGAATGTCGCTCGTTCAAAAGACAAACAATGGACGACGCAAGCCCCGCGGCGTCGTCATAGACCCGCAGTCCTGGTCGCCGTCACTGCGTGTTGGAAGCCCTGGATGAGCTGGTCTATCGAGGCCGCGCTGGCGTCGATGATCGGCTGCGGATGCACGCCGTAGAAGAGCATCAGCAGCCCTAGCGGCACCAGAGTTGCGATCTCGCGACCGGTGAGGTCCGCCATGCCCATCAGGCTCGGTTTCTCGATAACGCCGAAGATGATGCGGCGGTAGAGATAGAGCGCATAGCAGGCGGACAGAATTATGCCGGACGTGGCCAGGAAGGCGACCCAATTGTTGATTTGGAACGTCCCGATCAGGGTCAGGAATTCGCCTATGAAGCCCGTGGTGCCAGGCAGCCCGACATTGCCGAGCGTAAACACCATGAAGGCGACCGCATAGAGCGGCATGCGCTGCACGAGTCCGCCGTAGGCGGCGATGTCGTAGGTGTGCATACGGTCATAGACGACGCCGACGCAAAGGAAGAGAGCGCCGGAGATGAGTCCGTGGCTAATCATCTGATAGACCGCT
>JBAUXQ010001002.1:0-2050 GCA_049584355.1 Roseiarcus sp.
GGGTCGACGCCCTTCTCGATCAGCCATTTGACAAACAGGACATGCAGGAAAGCGCCGATGCCCGGCGCGCCGACCTTCTTGCCGACGAAGTCTTTGGCGTCGTTGATCGTCACGCCATTGCGCGCGACTGCGGCGACCGCTCCGGCGGAGACCGGGTCCATGACCGAGGCGCCGGCGACCGCGACGAGATCGAGCCCGCCGTCGACGGCCTGCAGAAAGACGGTGGCGGTCGGTCCGCCGATCTGGATCGAGTCGGAGACAATCGCCGGGGGAATCGTAGTGTTGATGGCGATGAGCGAGACATCGGCGTCGAGGCCGTGCTTGGCGAAGATGCCTTCGTCGCGCGCGACCATAGCAGAGGCGCAGTCGCTGGTCGCCGTGCAGGCGATTTTGAGCTTGAACGGATCGGCGTCAGCCGGGACGGCGGTCGCGAAGGCGAGCGCCGACGCCGCGGCGGCCAATATCAGCCTGCGAGAATCTCCCATACTTTTCCTCCTGTTGCGCGCGTCGCCGCGCCTCGCTTGATTATCGATAAAAATGGGTTTAGTATACAATTCGTCAAAAGGCAAGGGGAGAGCGCAGATGAAGCTGGCGACCTATCGCCGCGGCGGCGAAGCCCGGGTCGGGATCGTCGACGCGGACAAAGGCTTGCTGTTCGACCTTGCCGCCGCCGCTCGGCGCGATGGCGTCCCGGACGGACCGTTCGCCTCGATGCTCGATCTCATCGAAGCCGACGACGCCGGGCTCGATTCGGCGCGATCGCTCGTGGCGAAACGCGGCGGCGAGGCCGACCTGTGGACCGATCTGGCAACGACGGAATTGCTGGCGCCCTTGCCCGAGCCGCGACAGATGCGCGACGCGATGTCGTTCGCATTGCACATCCGCCAGTCCGCGCGGGGGGGCAAGGCGGTTCAGGCGCTCCGGGCGGACGGCCGCGAGGCGTTCAAGGCGGTGATGGCGGAGCCGCTCGGCGATCTTCCGGCGGTCTACCGCGAGTTGCCGATCTACTACATCACCAATCGATTCACGGTCGTCGGACCCGGTGCGGTTGTAAAGTGGCCGCGCTACAGCGAGGTGATGGACTACGAGCTCGAGGTCGGCGTCGTCACACGGCGTTCGAGATCGAACATTCCCGTTGGGCAGGCTCACGCGCATATCTTCGGCTACACCATCTTCAACGACTTCTCCGCCCGCGACCGTCAGATGCTGGAAATGCAGGGACGCCTCGGCCCAGCCAAGGGGAAGAGTTTCGACGGCTCGAACGCTTTGGGTCCCTGGATCGTCACCGCCGACGAACTGGGCGATCCGCAGACGCTTGAAGCCGAGGTGCGCGTCAACGGAGAAACGCGCGCCAAGGGCGACACCAGCGAGATGCTGTTCTCGTTCGACGAGGTCATCGCCTATGCATCGCAGGACGAGACGATCCATGCCGGCGAGTTCTTCGGCTCGGGGACGGTCGGCAATTGTTGCGGACTTGAGATCGGCCGCTTTCTCGACAGCGGCGACACGATCGAGCTTCGCGTTGATCGCATCGGCGCGCTGACCAACCGGGTCGAGCGGCAGAGCGCGACTTGAGCGCGCGGGACGATTTTCCTTAAGGAGAGAACGATGGGCCGTCGTCTGGTCGATATTTCCGTGCCGCTGCAGAACGACGTCGCCGCCGACCCCCCGGGGGCCGGACCCAAAATCGAATACATCGACCACCAGCAGAGCCTCCCTCAGGTTCTTCCGTTCTTTCCCGGGCTCAGGAAGGAGGACCTGCCGGACGGGCAGGGATGGGCGGTCGAGCGCGTGCAGCTCTCGACTCACAACGGCACCCATCTCGACGCGCCGTGGCACTACCACCCGACGATGAACGGTGGCGAGCGCGCCTGGACCATCGACGACGTGCCGCTCGAATGGTGCTTTCAGAACGGGGTGAATCTCGACTTCCGCCATTTTGCCGATGGCTATGTCGCGACCGCCGCCGACGTCGACGCCGAGCTCGCGCGCATCGGGCACAAGCTCAAACCGCTCGACATCGTCCTCGTCAACACCAGCGCAGGCGCGA
>JBAUXQ010001003.1:0-10681 GCA_049584355.1 Roseiarcus sp.
GCGCAGCAGGACTGCGCGATCTCGTTCTCGTGGTGGGGAAAGACGAGGTCGATCCCGCCGCCGTGAATGTCGAACACATTGCGGTTCGGGTCGTCGCATTCGAGGCCGCCGCCGAACGGCTCGAGCAGCGTCGCCATCGACATCGCCGAGCATTCGATATGCCAGCCGGGACGCCCCGGCGCCGCGATGCCAGCCGGGCTCGGCCAGCTCGGTTCGTTCGGCTTCGAGGGCTTCCACAGCACGAAATCCATCGGGTCGCGTTTGTAAGGCGCGATGTCGACTCGCGCGCCCGCCAGCATCTCGTTGAGCGACCGGTGGGCCAGCGCCCCATAGCGCGGCGCGCCGGGCAGGGCGGCCATGGCCGAGGGCGAAAACAGCACGTGATCCTCGGCGACATAGGCGACGCCGCGGGCGACGAGCCGTTCGATCATCGCTCGCATCTTCCCGATATATTGGGTGGCGCGCGGCTCTTCGGTCGGCGGCAGGCAGCCAAGGGCTGCAACGTCGTCGTGGAACTGGCGCTCGGTCGCTTCCGTCACCTTGGCGATCGCCTCGTTCAGCGGAAGGTCGGGATAGTCGCGCGCGGCGCGCGCATTGATCTTGTCGTCGACGTCGGTGATGTTGCGGACGTAGATGACGTGGTCCGATCCGTAGATGTGCCGCAGCAGGCGGAACAGCACGTCGAACACGATGACCGGCCTGGCGTTGCCGATATGGGCGAAGTCGTAGACGGTCGGACCGCAAACGTAGAGCCTGACCGTCCGCGGATCGATGGGCGCGAAATCCTCCTTGCGCCGGGTCAAGGTGTTATGAAGACGAAGCGTCATGCGTCCTCCGACAGCTTTCCCGCCGCTCGCGAGGCGTTCGAACTGCGGGCTGGACTGGTCGGGGTCATCGGAAAACTCTTCAACCGTCGTCTCGTGATCTGAGGGCGCAATCGCGCGCCGCCCGGGATTGGCCGGATGATCGCTTCTCGATGGCTTTGGAGAATAAGGAGACGCGAACCAGCCAGCTTGAAGCTAGCGGCTAATGATGCAAGTCCGGATAATGCGGAGCGCGGGCGTCATGACGCGCATGCAATGGCGAGGAGGGGCTCTATTGTCAAGACGCCGAAGTCCCCGCAGGCGAGAATATCGGCTAGGGCCTCCAACGCGAGAGAGCTGAACAAATCGTTCCGTTTTTCAGAATTGTCGGCTATGATGGGCCGGCGCGGAAAGTCGCGAGACGCTGACGCTCCTGTGGCTGTGGGGAGATCCTGAGCCGAAAACGGCGAAATAAGAGAGCGATCAAACCTTTGAAAACAAACGATTCCGCGAAATTGCGCAATTTCGCGCTCAATGATTTCAATGGCTTGTCGCCCTAGCGGCGAAGCGTTTTCTTTCGCTTGGCGCGATTTTCCCTTCGCTTGACGAAATATTTTCGCTCTCGGGCTCTAGAATGGCGCAGCCTGGGTTCATGGGAAGGGGGAGATCTTGAGCCGGGAGAGGACCGCCGAGGAGGGACTCGAGGCGAGGGGGCCTTCGGCGCTTCCGCGAGCGATCGCCATTCTCGGCGCGCCGGTCGATGCGGGGACGAGCGTTCCGGGCTCGGCGATGGGCCCCGCCATGCTGCGCACGGCGGGAATCGTCAAATCGCTCCGGGATCTTGGGCACGACGTCGACGACCGTGGCGACCTCGCGCTTTCCCTTTCGCTCGTCCATGCCGCCGCCCCCGAAGGCAAGGCGCATCGGTTCGCCCATGTATCGGCCTGGGCGCGACTCCTGGCGCGGGAGACCTACGGATTCATGCGCTCCGGCCGGATTCCGATCGTGCTCGGCGGCGATCACAGTCTGGCGATGGGTTCGATCGGCGGCGTGGCGCGGCATGCCGCCGAGGCGGGGCGGGAGCTGTTCGTTCTTTGGCTCGACGCCCATTCGGACTTCAACACGCCGCTGACCTCGCCGTCCGGCAACATGCACGGGATGGCGGCGGCGATGCTTTGCCGCGAGCCCGGCTTCGAAGGCGTGTTCGGCGACGAGCCGCATGGGTTCATCGAGCCCGGCCGGCTGCACCTGTTCGGCATCCGGTCGATCGACTCGGGCGAGCGGCGGCTGTTGCAGGACCGTGGCGTCGACGTCGTCGACATGCGGATGCTGGACGAGCATGGCTTCGCCGTCTCGATCCGCCGCATCATCGATCGGGTTCGCGCCCGCGATGGCCTGCTGCATGTCAGCCTGGACGTGGACTTTCTCGATCCGACAATCGCGCCGGGCGTCGGCACCGCGGTTCCGGGCGGGGCGACTTACCGCGAGGCGCATCTGGTGATGGAGCTTTTGTATGAATCCGGTCTCTCGCCGTCGCTCGATCTCGTCGAGCTCAATCCGTTCCTCGACGAACGGGGCAAAAGCGCGCTCCTGCTCGTCGACCTGACCGCGAGCCTGTTCGGCCGGCAGGTCTATCCGGCCGCGCGCCGCACGGACCAGGGCGGCGCCGGTTGAGTTTCGTCCTGGACCTTATGTTATCGAAGGACGCAAATTTCTGCTGTCTTCTCGGGCTTGGCGGGGCGGCAAAGCGCCATCTAAGCTATTGTTCTGGCGGAGCATTGGATGGAATGGCGGCTGCCGTGAGGAGATTCCCGAGGGCTTTCGCCAAAAGTTTGGCTTGATCGCGTGCGGCGATAGGACGATAGCACCGGGCGAAGCTCATCAGGGCCGCCCGGGGAGCAGCGGTCGTCACGAACAGCGGAAGAAAGACATGGCGCGCAAGAAGATCGCCCTGATTGGGGCCGGCCAGATAGGCGGGACGCTCGCGCTTCTGGCGGCGCTGAAGGAATTGGGCGACATCGTGCTGTTCGACATTGTCGACGGGGTGCCCCAGGGCAAAGCTCTGGATTTGGCCGAGTCGACGCCCGTGGAGGGCGTCAACGCGCGGTTGCTGGGCGCGAGCGACTACGCCGCCATCGGCGGGGCCGACGTGGTCATCGTCACCGCCGGCGTTCCGCGGAAGCCCGGCATGAGCCGCGACGACCTGCTCGGCATCAATCTCAAGGTGATGGATGCGGTCGGCGCGGGGATCAGGGAGCACGCGAAGCACGCGTTCATCATCTGCATCACCAATCCCCTCGACGCGATGGTGTGGGCGCTGCAGAAATGCTCCGGCCATCCGACCACGAAAGTCGTCGGCATGGCCGGCGTACTCGACTCGGCGCGCTTCCGCTATTTCCTTTCCGAGGAATTCAACGTGTCGCCGGAGGACGTGACGGGCTTTGTTCTCGGCGGACACGGCGACGAGATGGTGCCGTCCGTTCGCTACTCGAGCGTAGGCGGCATTCCGTTGCCCGACCTCGTCAAGATGGGCTGGACGACCCAGGCGAGGCTCGACGCCATCGTTGAGCGCACCCGCAAAGGCGGAGGCGAGATCGTCAATCTGTTGAAGACCGGCTCGGCATTCTATGCGCCGGCCGCCTCGGCGATCACTATGGCCGAGGCCTACCTCAAGGATCAACGTCGAGTGCTGCCCTGCGCGGCCCATCTGACTGGGCAGTATGGCGTGCATAACACCTATGTCGGCGTCCCGGTGGTGATCGGCGCCAACGGCGTCGAGCGCATCATCGAGATCGCGTTCGACGAGGCCGAAAAAGCCATGTTCGCCAAATCCGTCGCGTCCGTCCACGGTCTGATGGAGGCCTGCAAGGCCATCAACCCGGCGCTCGCCGCCTGATTGTTCGTTCGGGCGCCCGGGAAAGCGGGCGTTAGTTTCTTCTGAGGTCGTCGCCGCAATGAACATCCATGAATATCAGGCCAAGGCGGTGCTGAGAGCCTTCGGCGTCCCAATCGCCGCCGGCTTTCCCGCTTTCACGGCTGAAGAAGCGGTCGAGGGGGCCAGGAAGCTCGGCGGTCCGCTTTGGGTCGTGAAGAGCCAGATCCACGCCGGCGGGCGCGGCAAGGGCCGCTTTAAGGAACCCTCGGCTGGTGACAAAGGGGGCGTTCGACTCGCCAAGTCGGTCGATGAAGTCAACGCCTTCGCTCAACAGATGCTGGGCGCGACGCTGGTGACGGTGCAGACCGGTCCGCACGGCAAGCAGGTCAACCGGCTCTACATCGAGGACGGCGCCACGATCGACAAGGAGCTATATTTGTCCGCGCTGGTCGACCGCCAGAAGAGCCGGGTGGCGTTCGTCCTCTCGACCGAGGGCGGCGTCAATATCGAGGAGGTCGCCCACCACACGCCGGAAAAGATCCATAGCTTCGCCGTCGATCCGGCCACCGGGATCATGCCCCATCACGGTCGCGCCGCCGCCCGCGCGCTGGCGCTTACCGGCGACCTCGCCAAGCAGACGGAAAGCCTCATCGCCAAGCTCTATGCCGCGTTCCTTGCGAAAGACATGTCGATGCTGGAAATCAATCCGCTGATCGTCATGTCGAACGGCCAACTGCGCGTCCTCGACGCCAAGTTGTCGTTCGACGATAACGCGCTCTACCGGCATCCCGACATCGCCGCCTTGCGGGACGAGAGCGAGGAGGACGCAAAAGAGATCGAAGCCTCAAAGCACGATCTCAACTATGTCGCGCTCGAGGGCTCGATCGGCTGCATGGTCAACGGCGCCGGGCTCGCGATGGCGACGATGGACATCATCAAGCTTTACGGAGAGAGCCCCGCGAACTTTCTCGACGTCGGCGGCGGCGCCTCGAAGGACAAGGTCACCGCCGCATTCAAGATCATCACCGCCGACCCGAACGTGAAGGGCATCCTCGTCAATATTTTTGGCGGCATCATGCGTTGCGACATCATCGCCGAGGGGGTCATCGCCGCGGTGAAGGAAGTCGGCCTCAAGGTTCCGCTCGTGGTGCGCCTCGAGGGCACCAACGTCGACCTCGGAAAGAAAATTATCCGCGAATCCGGCCTCAACGTGATTCCGGCGGACGACCTCGACGACGCGGCGCAGAAGATCGTGAACGCAGTGAGGGCTCGGGCCTGAGGTAATTTCAGTGCGAAGGGGGAGAGGACGATGGCGCCGTCGAAGATCAACGTACTCGAGGCGGTCGACCGAAGGGTGAAGGACGTCTTTCATCCCTTCATCGTCGGCGACGTCAACGAGAGCCAGGTCAAGGTGGCGAAATTCGGCCCTGAGTTCGATTGGCGCGCGCATCAGCGGGAAGACGAAGCCTTCTTCGTGTTGCGCGGCCGGATCGCGATCGATTTTCGTGATGGGGTCACGGAAATGGGCGAAGGCGATTTTGTCGTCGTCCCGCGAGGGGTCAAACACCGGCCCCGTTCGCTGTCTTTAGAGCCGGTTGTCCTGATGTTCGAACCGAGCACGACCCTCAACACCGGCGACGCGGCGAGGGCGCTGACCGTACGCGAACTCGAAAGGCTCTGAAAAACGACGTTGTTTCGGTCGTTTCAGAGGAGTGGAAATGGCTGGAATCGGCGCACAGTTACACGTATACTGTGTGCCGGAGGACTCGGATGAGAAACATCACGCTTTCGATCGACGACGAGATTTTGGACAAAGTGCGAATTGTCGCCGCTCAGAAGCGGACGACGGTGAACGCCATGGTGCGAAATTTCCTCTCCGAAGTCGCGGGCCGCGACGAGAAGCAGGCCGAAGCGAGGAAGGAACTCCTGCGCCTGATGGAAACATCAAAGGGCCGGATGGCCGCGGATTGGAAGTTTGACCGTGAGGAAACCCATGAGCGGTAGGGCTTTCCTCGACTCGAACATCCTAATTTACGCGGCGACCGGCCGGGACGCGTATCCCGAGAAGTTCCGTCGCGCCAGAGAGATTGTCTCGGGAGACGAGATCGGGATCTCGACCCAGGTGATTGGCGAGTTCGTCAGCAACGTGCAGAAGCCGAAGAGAATGGCGCGGCCACTGAGCCCGGCCGAAACCTCGCTTTGGGTCAATACGCTCTTTCGACTTCCGATCATCGAAGTCGATCGGCAAATCGTCGAGATAGCGCTGGTCGTACAGGGGCGCTATCAGCTGAGTTACTGGGATAGCCAGATCATCGCCGCCGCGGAACGTCTCGGGGCGGACGTTTTATATAGCGAAGATTTGAGTCACGGACAGATCTACGGCTCGGTGCGCTGCGAAAATCCGTTTCGATCGAATTGAACCGCCAACGGCCGAAAGCCTCTCCATGTCCATCCTCGTCAACGCCGACACCAAAGTCATCACCCAGGGCTTCACCGGCAAGAATGGCACGTTCCATTCCGAGCAGGCGATGGCTTACGGCACCAAGCTCGTGGGCGGCGTTTCGCCGGGCAAGGGGGGTTCGATCCATCTCGGACTGCCGGTCTTCGACACCGTCGCTGAGGCGCGCGAAAAAACCGGCGCCGACGCCAGCGTAATCTACGTGCCCCCGCCCGGCGCTGCGGACGCGATCTGTGAGGCGATCGACGCCGAGACGCCTCTCATCGTCTGCATCACCGAAGGCATCCCGGTCCTCGACATGGCGCGGGTCAAACGGGCGCTGCAGGGCTCGAAGTCGATCCTTGTCGGTCCGAACTGCCCCGGCGTCATGACGGCGGGCGAATGCAAGATCGGCATCATGCCGGGCAACATCTTTTCGCGCGGCAGCGTCGGGATTGTTTCGCGGTCGGGCACCCTGACCTACGAGGCCGTGTTCCAGACGACGCGCGAGGGTCTCGGGCAGACGACGGCGGTCGGCATCGGCGGCGATCCGATCAAGGGGTTGGAATTCGTCGACGCGCTCGCCATGTTTCTCGGCGATCCGCAGACAAAATCGATCGTGATGATCGGGGAGATCGGCGGCCAGGCGGAGGAGGACGCCGCCGAGTTCCTGAAAAGCGAGGCCAAGCGCGGCCGCGCAAAGCCGGTCGTCGGCTTCATTGCCGGCCGCACCGCGCCCGCCGGGCGCCGTATGGGGCACGCCGGCGCGATTATCGCCGGCGGCAAAGGGGGCTCCGAGGACAAGATCGCGGCGATGGAGGCGGCGGGCATCCGCGTATCGCCCTCGCCGGCGCGGCTCGGCAAGACATTGGTCGATCTATTGAACGGCAAGTAAAGGAGTTCGCGTCGCATGACCCGCCAGGACGTCAACCAGGCGTTGCTGCAGACCTCGTTTCTGTACGGCGCCAACAGCGCCTACATCGAAGCCTTGCAGGCGAAATACGAGCAAGACCCGCTTTCGGTGGAACCCGGCTGGCGGGATTTCTTCGCCGCCCTCGGCGACGATCCCGCAAGCGTGGTCAAGACCGCGCGCGGCGCGTCATGGCGTAAGCCCAATTGGCCGGCGACGCCCAAGGGCGATCTCATCAACGCGCTGGACGGCGATTGGCCGGCGACGGAAAAGACGGTCGCCGACAAGCTGCGGGCCAAGGCGGCGGAAGCTGGGCCGAAAGCGGCGCCGACCGAGGACGAGATTCAACGCGCGACCCGCGATTCGGTGCGCGCGCTGATGATGATCCGCGCCTACCGCATGCGCGGCCATCTCTACGCCAATCTCGACCCGCTCGGCCTCGAGCCGCAGAGGGACCACGAGGAGCTCCATCCCTCGACCTACGGCTTCCAGGAATCCGACTACGACCGAAAGATCTTCATCGATCACGTGCTCGGGCTCGAATATGCGACCTTGCGAGAAATGCTCGCGATCCTCAGGCGCACCTATTGCGGCACGATCGGCTTCGAATTCATCCATATCTCCGATCCGGCCGAGAAGGCGTGGATTCAGGAGCGCGTCGAGGGCCCCGAGAAGGAAATCCAGTTCACCAAGGAGGGCAAGCGCGCGATCCTTGCCAAACTGGTCGAGGCCGAGGGCTTCGAGAACTTCTTCGACGTCAAGTTTCCCGGAGCTAAGCGCTTCGGCCTTGACGGTGCGGAGGCGATGATCCCGGCGCTCGAGCAGATCATCAAGCGCGGGGGTCAATTGGGCCTGTGCGACATCGCCCTCGGCATGGCCCATCGCGGTCGGCTCAACGTTCTGAGCCAGGTGATGCATAAGCCGCACCGCGTCATCTTCCACGAGTTCAAGGGCGGCTCGGCGTCGCCGGACGAGGTCGACGGCTCCGGCGACGTAAAATATCACCTCGGCGCGTCGTCGGACCGCGAGTTCGACGGCAACAGCGTTCACCTGTCGCTGACCGCAAACCCCTCGCATCTCGAGATTGTCGATCCCGTTGTCCTCGGGAAAGTTCGCGCCAAGCAGGACCAGCTCAATGACGTCATTGAGCGCTCGAAGGCGCTGGCGCTCCTGATCCACGGCGACGCCGCGTTCGCCGGACAAGGCGTGGTGGCCGAATGCTTCGGCCTCTCCGGACTGCGCGGCCACAGGACCGGCGGATCGCTGCACTTCATCGTCAACAACCAGATCGGATTCACCACCTATCCGCGCTATTCGCGCTCCTCGCCCTATCCCTCCGACGTCGCCAAGCTGGTCGAAGCGCCGATATTTCATGTCAATGGCGACGACCCGGAGGCGGTCGTGTTCTGCGCCAAGGTGGCGACCGAATACCGGCAGAAATTTCACAAGCCGGTGGTCATCGACATGTTCTGCTATCGGCGGTTCGGCCACAACGAAGGCGACGAGCCGTCGTTCACTCAGCCGATCATGTATCGGCTGATTCGCTCGCATCCGACGACCCTCCAGATCTACGCCAACAAGCTCATTGCCGAGGGCATCGTCACCCAGGGCGAGGTCGACAAGATGCGCGCCGACTGGCGCCAACGGCTCGACGCGGAATTCGACGCCGGCCAATCCTACTCGGCCAACAAGGCCGATTGGCTCGACGGCCGCTGGTCGGGCGTCAAGGCGGCGCAGGACACCGACGACGCTCGCCGCGGCCAGACCGGGGTCGAACTCGCTCGGCTGAGGCAGATCGGCGAGCGGATCACCGCCGTGCCTGAAGGGTTCAACATCCACAAGACGATTCTCCGCTTCCTCGACAACCGTCGCGCGGCGATCGAAAACGGCGACGCGATCGACTGGTCCACTGCCGAAGCGCTCGCCTTCGCCTCCCTCCTGGACGATGGCTTCCCGGTTCGCCTTTCGGGCCAGGACAGCGAACGCGGCACCTTCTCGCAGCGCCATTCGGTGCTGATCGATCAGCAGACCGAAGCGCGCTACATCCCGCTGAATCATGTCCGCGAGGGGCAGGCGCGCTACGAAGTCATCAACTCAATGCTGTCGGAAGAGGCAGTGCTCGGCTTCGAATACGGCTATTCGCTCGCCGAGCCGAACGCCCTCGTCCTGTGGGAGGCGCAGTTTGGCGACTTCGCCAACGGCGCGCAGGTCGTGTTCGACCAGTTCATCTCCGCCGGAGAGCGCAAATGGCTGCGCATGTCGGGCCTCGTGTGCATGTTGCCGCACGGCTACGAGGGTCAGGGGCCGGAGCATTCCTCCGCGCGCCTGGAGCGCTATCTGCAGCTCTGCGCCGAGGACAACATGCAAGTCGTCGTGTGCACCACGCCGGCTAACTTCTTTCATGCGCTGAGACGGCAGCTCAAACGCGACTTTCGCAAGCCGCTGATCGCGATGACCCCAAAGTCGATGCTGCGCAACCGGCGCGCCGTCTCGAACCTTGAGGCCTTCGGCCCGGGAACGTCGTTCCACCGTTTGTTGTGGGATCACGCGGAGACGCATAAGGGCGAGAAGATCACGCTCGCCACGGACGACAAGATCCGCCGCGTCGTGCTCTGCTCGGGCAAGGTCTATTACGATCTCTACGACGAGCGCGAGAAGCGGGGGATCGACGACGTCTACCTGTTGCGGATCGAGCAGCTCTATCCGTTCCCGGCGAAGGCGTTGTTGAAGGAACTATCGCGCTTCAAGCAGGCCGAGATTGTCTGGTGCCAGGAGGAGCCCAAGAACATGGGCGCCTGGAGCTTCGTCGAGACCTATCTCGAATGGGTGCTGGGCCAGATCGGCGGTAAATCGAGCCGCCCCCGCTACGCGGGGCGTCCGGCGTCGGCCTCGACCGCAACCGGGCTCATGTCGAAGCACCTGGCGCAGCTCAAGGCCTTCATCGACGAATGTTTGGCGTAGGGATATTGGACGAGAGGCTCTCAGGCGAACGAAGCGATAAGGGCGAAACCAATCCGATATGCCCCACTATCTCTGCAAGCTCCGGCCGCCGCGGGCGACGTTCATGGACGACATGACCCCCGACGAGGGCCTCCTGATGCGCGCGCATCGCGAATACTGGACGCCCCGGGTCGAGACCGGCGTCGTGGTGGCGATGGGCCCGGTCGCTGATCCCGAAGGCGGCTACGGGGTCGCGATCGTCGAGGCGGCTTCCGAGACCGCACTCGACGCGATGCTCGCCGCCGACCCGGTGATAGCGGCCGGACGCGGATTCGCTTACGAGAGCCATCCAATGCTGGCGATTGCCGTTCGCCCGAGCGCGCCGCTCGCGCCCATTACCTCCGTATCTCCCTAAGATAGAGAAGGGCGCCTCCCGGCGCGATTGAGATGGCGACAGAGATCCGGGTTCCGACGCTGGGCGAGTCGATCAGTGAAGCAACCGTCGGCAAGTGGTTCAAGAAGGCCGGCGAGCCGGTGCGCGCCGACGAGCCGCTGGTCGAACTCGAGACCGACAAGGTGACGCTGGAGGTCAACGCGCCGGGCGCAGGGGTCTTGAGCGAGATCACCGCCGAAACCGGTCAGACGGTCGCGATCGGCGCGCTGCTCGGCCAACTCTCGGGCGGAGCGGCGGCGGCCGCCGCTGCGCCGGCTCCGGC
>JBAUXQ010001004.1:0-2701 GCA_049584355.1 Roseiarcus sp.
CAATATCCGCATTGGGCGGCGAAATGCTCCATGAACGCCGCCTGCAGTGGATGAAGCTCGGGTCCGGTCTTGAGGCCGTCGGCGGTCGCGATCGATTTTCCGGCGACGAGCTCGGCGAGCGTGATGCAGGACAGGACCGGCTCGCCGTCAATCAGAACCGTGCAGGCCCCGCAGCCGCCCTGACCGCAGCCGAATTTCGGCGAGAGATCGCCGATCTCGTCGCGCAGCGCGGACAAGAGGTTTGCGCCGCCGTCGACGAAGACCGCGATCTCCCGGCCGTTGTGTCTGAATTGCAGCGCGGTCTTAGGCATCGATCGATTGTTTCCTCAGGCGTCCCGTCCGAGCAGCAGGCGGCGTAAGTGGACGCCCACGACTTCGCGCCGATACCAAGCGCTGGCGATCGCGTCGGTCGCGGGCGAAGTTCCTTCGGCGGCGGCCGCGACCGCGGCCGAGACGCCGGACTCGTCGAGCGTCCGCCCTTCAAGCGCCCGCTCCGCGGCCTTGGCGCGGATCGCCGTTGGGGCCATCGCGCCGTAAGCGATACGCGGATTCGAGACCCGTCCGCCGACCGCGGGGAGCGACGCAGCGATCGAAAGCACCGAGACCCCCTTCGGCTTGACCCGCGCCACTTTACGGAAGCGAAACGATTCGGGATTGGCCGGGCGGTCGCAGGAGACGCTCAACACGATCGACCCCGCGAAGCGGTCGCGCCCGGCGAGAAATTCCTCAAGCGCGACGTCGCGGGCCCCGTAGCCGCCCATCACCGAAACTGTGGCGTCGAGCGCGAGCAAGGCGACGGCCAGATCGCCGTAGGGGGAAGGGGCGAACAGATTGCCGCCGACCGTACCCATCGTCCGCACCGCGGGGCCCCCGATCAGCCGCGCGGGCGCATGGAGGAAGGCCAGTTCGCGCTCACGCAGGATCTGCGCCAGCGTGACGCCGGCGCCGATCGTGACCCGCGCGCCGCTGGCCCGAACCTGGGTCAGCGCCCGATCGTCAAGGCGCACGATGGTTCCGATTGAAACGTCGCCTTCATTGAGCGCGCGCATGACAAGCGTGCCGCCGGCGAGAAAGCGCGCCGAACGGTCCGACGACAGCACCGCGGCCGCTTCGGCGGGAGTCGTGAAAGTCCTGACCGCTATTGGCATCGCGAACACAACCTTGTCACACTGCCTCGCGCAAATGCTCGCGGATGGCCTCGAACCCAGCTTGATAGATCTCCTCGCCGACCATTTCGGCCAGGCGCTTCTCTTCGCCCGCTGGAGTCGTGAAGCGCGATTCCCAATGCCAGAAGGTGCGGTCGCCGTCGGTTACCGGCAGCAGTCGCACATGCGCCACATAGTTGAAAAGGGGGATCGGCGTATCGAGCAGGCAATAGCTGAAGCTCTGCTCGAGATCGGAGAGCGCGAGCAGTTGCTCGCGCAGCTCCGAGCCGTCGGCGAGCCGGAATCGGCGCACGCAGCCGATACGGTCCGAGCTTTGGGCGCGCTCGATGGCGCTGGTCGCGACGGCGGGGTGCCATCGGTCGTGGCCGTTGAAATCGCGCAGGACCGACCAGACCCGGTCGGTGGGCGCATCGATGATCGTGCTCTTGACGACGTGAGGCATGTCTAGCCGCCGAACGCCCGCTTCAGCGCGTCGAAGCCGCCCTGGAACACGCTTCCGCCGATGTTGGCGATGAGCTCCGTCTGCCGCTCGGGCGGGCAATCGAATTCAGCCGTCCACTCGGCGAAGGTCCGCTCCCCGTCGGTCACCGGCGTCAGCCGCAAGGTCGCGACGTAGTTTTCGACCCCCATCGGAGACTCAAGGATCGCGTAGGTGCAGAACATGTCGTAGTCGGAGAGCCCGAGCAGCTTCTCGCGGATCCGGTCGCCGTTGCGCAGGCGAAAATCGCGCACGCAACCGACCTTGTCCGACGGTTCCCCGCCCTCGATGCGGCTTTCAGCGATCGCCGGATGCCAGTTGGGCATGCCGTTGAAATCGCGCACCCGCGCCCACACCCGGTCGCTTCGGCCGTTGATGACGCTCGAAACAAAAACCCGCGCCATGGACCGCCCTTAGCTCTTCTTTCGCGGCGACGCGCGACCGCTCGCCGGGGGCGCGCCGTCCGGCTCCCCCTTCGGCGCCACATCCTTGCGGATGCCCTGCATGTCGCGGGCCTCGCGCATGAGCCCCGGCATTTTCGCCAGGCTGCCACCCTCGACGCCGATGTCGGCAAGAATGGAATCGATGAGCGGGGCCTGGACGCGATAGCGAAGCGCCGAATCGATGACTTCGTCGGTGGCGCTGCGTCCGCCGCTGCCTCCGGCATGGCCTCCATTGAGGCCGTCGACCTGGAGGATGCGGATGCCCTCGATCTTCTCCATCGGCTTGACGCTCTCGCGCACGATGCCCTCGATGCGGTCGAGCAGTTTCCGCCGGAACAACGAGTAGCGGGCGGGCTCGGTCAGCACGTTTTCCGCCTCGTTGAGGAGCCTCTGCGCCTCGGCCTCGACCGCGGCGCGTACCCGCTCCGCTTCAGCCGCAATGCGTGTCTCTTCGGCCGCCTTCTCGGCCAGCAGCACTTCGACCGAGCGGCGCCGGCGGGCCACCTCGGTGTCGCGCACCGTGACGACCCGTTCCTGCGCTTCTGCTGCGCGCGCTTTTGCGTTCTCCGCTTCGGCCTGCGCGGCCGATTGCTCAAGCGACTTCTGGTAGAGGG
>JBAUXQ010001005.1:0-1710 GCA_049584355.1 Roseiarcus sp.
GTCAATCGCGTCGACGAGACAAAGGTCGCGGCAGTGCTCGGCGAGGGAATCGCCCGCGCCGACGCCGACTTCGTGCGCGAGGCGACCGGTTTCGCCATCGGCGGCGTGCCGCCGGTCGGGCATAAGAATCCCCCGACCGTCCTGATCGATGAATCGCTCATGGCGTTCGCCGAGATCTGGGCCGCAGCCGGCACGCCCAACGCAGTCTTTCGCTTGACGCCGCCTGACCTCATCGCCCTGACCGGCGGACGCGTCGCGGCGATCGCTCGCCAATAGGGGCATGTGCGGACTTGGCTGCAAAACAAAAGGCTTCCGCCAGGATCAGGATCGGCGTCGGCGGCTGGACCTACGAACCGTGGCGGGGCGCGTTCTACCCCAAAGGCCTGGTCCAGAAGCGCGAGCTCGAATATGCGAGCGCCAATCTGACCTCGATCGAGATCAACGGCACCTACTACGGGTCGCAGAAGCCGGAGAGCTTCGCCAAGTGGCATGACGAGACGCCGGACGACTTCGTCTTCTCGCTCAAGGCCACCCGCTACGCCACCAACCGCCGCATTCTTGCCGAAGCGGGCCCAACGATCGAGCGGTTCTTCAAGAGTGGGGTGACGAAACTCAAAGCGAAGCTCGGGCCGATCAACTGGCAATTCGCGACCACCAAGCGCTTCGTCCCGGACGATTTCGCCGCGTTCCTCAAGCTCCTCCCGAAGTCGGTTGAGGGCCTCGCGATCCGCCACGCGGTCGAAGTCCGCAACGATAGTTTCCGGACTCCGGAATTCATCGCCCTCGCGCGAGAGCACGGCGTCGCGGTGGTGATCGCCGGCGATTCCGAGTACCCGCAGATCGCCGATGTGACCGCGCCGTTCGTCTACGCGCGGATCATGGGAACGACCGCGAACGAGCCGGCGGGATATTCCAGCTCGGCCCTCGATCTATGGGCGAAGCGCGCGAAGACATGGGCCGCTGGCGGCTCCCCGCCAGACCTCGAGATTGCCGCGCCGCCCCAGCCGGGCGAGGGCGGCCGGGAGGTGTTTCTCTATGTCATCAGCGGGGCCAAGGAACACAACCCGGCCGCCGCCATGGCGCTGATCGAGCGCGTTGGCTGATCCGTCAAACGGAGCCGCAGTTGCTCACTGGGCGGCGACACGATCGCCGGATTGTCGGATGCGATAGCGCTCTGCCGCGTGCTCGTTGGCGAAGTTCGGCTGCATGGCCTGTCGCGCGGCGTTGAACCTCTCCCACTGGCCGGCGTCGGGCTGCGGCGGAATGGTGACCGCCTCGCGCCGGTCGAAGCCGGCGAGCGCGGCGTCGACCAGTTCGTCGACCTCCATCATTCCCTTGACAGTGTTCACGTCGCGGCCGGATTTCGCCCAGATTTCCGTTCGGGTCGCCGCGGGCAGCACCGCCTGGACGTAGACGCCGCGCCCGCCAAGCTCCACCTGCAGGCTTTGCGACAGCGCCAGAACATTGGCTTTGCTCGGGCCATAGGCGCCAAACGAAATCTCCGGCGCGAGGCCGACCACCGAAGCGATATTGATGATCGCGCCTTCGCCGCGAGCGAGAAATCGTGGAACGACCGCGCCGGCAAGGCGCGTGACGGCGGTGACGTTGAGACGGATCAGACGGTCCATCACATCGAGATCGCCGTTGGCGAAGCCGCCGGGCGCCGAGACGCCGGCATTGTTGATGAGGACGCCGATGCTGTCGTCGTCG
>JBAUXQ010001006.1:0-2069 GCA_049584355.1 Roseiarcus sp.
GGTCACGTCCGGACGTTCGGCTGTCATCCACTTGCGGAATGCGATCTCCCGCTCGTTGGTGGCAAAGAACTCGGCTTCATAGTTGATGATGCCGGCGACCCCCTCATCGGTCACGTAGGGAGACGTCAGTTCCGCAGCGATCCAGCCGAGTCCGAAATTGTCAGCGGAACACACCGCGAGGTAGTCGACTCCAGGACGCAAACCGGAGGGCGCATTGTCGAGAAGGACAAGGACCTTTCCCGCCCGCATGATCGCGCGATGGCCTTCGACCGCTCCCGACGAACCCAAAGGCAGACTTATCACGGCCTGGATGGGCTCGTGCGCCAGCCGCAGGAGTTCGCGGTTCTGCTTGGCCTTGTCGAACCCGCAATCGACGATTTCCGAGACGGTCGCGCCATGGCGCCCAAGCGTCGCGACAATCCCGGCTAATTCCTGGCGCGACCAGTCGCTCGTCGTCGTGTGCAAGACGATCGCCGCCGCGAAACGGCCGGCGCGCGCCTGCTCCGCCTCGGCATCGGACAGGATCAACCTGTCTGCCGGAAACGCCTTTTCCCCCCGCGGACCCAGACCAGAGGTCTGCATGGCTTACCGTCCTCGACGTGATAGATTTGGCATTGAATTGGCCAGTGAAACAAGCGCAGCCTTTGAGCGCGGGGGCAAAGACTACGGGGGCTTCGCTGCCGGCCGGAGGGCGCTCGCGGGCGCGGACTTTCGCTTTCGCGCCTTGGCGTCGGCAAGGAAGGTCTCGAACGACGGCTGGCGACGCGGCGTGCCAAGCGTGATCCAGTCCCGCGCGCGCGGGAGGGCGAAGACTTCCTCGATCGCCAGGTCCGCCGCCCCCACGAGCTCCGCCGAGCCGCTGAGCTGGGAACGCACGATCGTCAAATCGCGGGTAAGCAGTGGGTGCGACCTTCGGTAGATGGCCTCCCTCACGGCCGCAAGGACGATTTCACCCGAATGCGCGATCGCGCCCGCGAGCATGACCATCCCAGGATTCGTAAGATTGATGAGCGGAGCCACGCTTTCCCCGATCAGCCGTCCGGTGCGGGCTAGCAATTCGGCGCAAAAGGCGTCGCCGAGCTGCGCGCCGTGACTGACGTCGTTGGCCGTGACCTCTCCAAGATGCTCGTACGTTTCGGCGAGATACCGGCTTCGTCCATCGCTTGCCGCAGCGGCTCCTTCGCGGGCGATCGCATCGCCGCTCGCGATGGCGTCAAGGCACCCCTTCGCCCCGCAGTGACAGATGATATCCCCGCCCTCGCTCGTTGGCGCGTGGCCGATAAGGCCCGCAAGGCCTTGCGCGCCGGACCGAAATCGTCCGTCGCAAACCAGGCCGGCGCTAATGGACCGGTCGAGCCGAACGCACAGCAGGTCATGCACGCCCTTGCCCGCGCCCGCCTTCATCTCGCCGCGTGTCATCATCTCGGTATTGCTGCGCACCCAGCAAGGCGCGCCGAACCGGAGTGAAAGTTCGGTCCTGAAATCGAAGCTGCGCCACGATTTGAGAACGTCCAGGCCCGCAATGCTGAAGGCGTCGCTCTCATTGACGTCGATGAGCGCGATCTCGGGCAACGCGAGTCCGATCGCCCAGGCTCGTCCCTTTCCTCCTCGCTCTTCGAGGAGCCAGAGAAAGAGGGTTGTGAGCCGATCGAGGATCGCCTCGGGGCCGAGCGCGAGATCGACCGCCTCATGATGCTCGACAGTCAGATCGCCATTCAGATTCGCGAGACCGACGGCGAGCGAGTCGCGATCGAGATGCGCGGCAAGACTGACGCCGGCTTCGGCGCAGAAACGCATTTTGCGCGGCGCGCGGCCTCCGATCGCGGGTCCAAGTTCGCCCTCGACGACTAGACCCAGACGCTCAAGCGTCGCCAGCCGGTCGGCGACGACCGCGCGGCCGAGCTCGGCTTCGCGCTCGATCTCGACGCGGGTCGTCGCGGCGCCCGAACGAATGAGCGTGAGGATGGCCGCGAGGCTTCCGCCCCCGGCTTCGAGCGTACTGGGGCGCCCGACGCGGCGGCGGGTGACCTTCGCGTCGGGCCGGGCCTGAGGGCTCGACTCCTTATCCA
>JBAUXQ010001007.1:0-1515 GCA_049584355.1 Roseiarcus sp.
GCTCGAATCGATCACCGTCGCCGCACGCGCGGCGGCGGTCAAGGCCGGGCTCGCGCCGCCGACGATGGACGGACTCCTGGCCCTGCGCGGCGTCCTTGAGGCGGCCGACACCGAGGACGACGAGGCGGCCGTGAGCGCGGCCTGCGCGGGCGCGCTCGCGAGCCTCGATGAGGCGATCACCGCGCTCACCGCCGCGCGCCGGTGGGAAGGAGGGGCGCTCGCCTCGGTGCTCAAGGACATGCTCTGGACCATCGCCGGGCTGGTCGAGGCCGCCGACTTGAACCCGGCGCGCCGGCCCGAGGCAGTGCGCGAACGCCTTGCCCAGAGTGTCGAAACGCTGATGGGGTCGGCGCGCGGCCTCGACGAGAACCGACTTTACCAGGAGGCGATCCTGCTCGCGGCCAAGGCCGACATCCGCGAGGAGCTCGACCGGCTCAAGACCCATGTCGCCGCCGCTCGGGCGCTGATCGACGGGGGCGGGGCGATCGGACGGCGGCTCGATTTCCTCGCCCAGGAGCTGGCGCGCGAGGCAAGCACCTTGAGCGCCAAGGCCAATGACGTCAGCCTCACCGCGCAGGGGCTTGAACTGAGAGCCCAAATCGAGCAATTCCGCGAGCAGGTGCAGAACGTCGAGTGAGATTCGAAGCGATGGCGGCGAGCCGGCGAGGCATGATCCTGATTCTGTCCTCGCCATCGGGGGCCGGCAAGACGACGCTGACCCGGATGCTGATGCAGGACAAGGCGCTCGATCTCACGCTCTCGGTCTCGGTGACCACGCGGCCGCGACGCTCGTCCGAAGTCGACGGCATCCACTACCGGTTCCTCGACCGGCGCGAGTTCGAGCGGATGAGAAAAGCCGGCGACCTCCTGGAATGGGCCGAGGTCCATGGCAACGCCTACGGGACCCCGCGCGAGCCGGTGGAGAAGGTGCTCGCGCAGGGACGCGACATGCTGTTCGACATCGACTGGCAGGGCGCAAAGCAGATGGGCGAGCGGCTCGGCGACGACGTCGTCAGCATCTTCGTCCTGCCGCCATCGCTGCGCGAACTGCGCGCCCGCCTCGAGCGGCGGGCCGAAGACTCGGCCGCGTCGATTGGAACCCGGCTCGAGGCCGCCCGGCAGGAGATCGGGCGCTGGCGCAATTACCAGTACGTGATCGTCAATGATGATCTCCAGCGCGCTTTTGGCGATGTGGTGGCGATTGTCACCGCCGAGCGGCTGCGGGCGAGGCGGGTCGAGGCCGGCGTCGAGCAGCTGGTTGAGAAGCTGATGCGCGAGTGATAGCACATATAATAGTAGCAATATCAATGTGTTGTCTCTTCCTGTGGAAGTTATGAATGCGGTCGGCGTGTTCCAAGCGAACCCCAAATTTAGACAAATCCAGCCAAATCCGCCCAAGCCCCAGCAAAGAAAATCAAAGGAAAAGGCTTGGATTTCCTTGTATTTCCTTCGGGATTATCCCCTTGACATACGTAGGGACAGCTGGCATGCGTGCGGAGCGTGACGGGCCGGCCT
>JBAUXQ010001008.1:0-14210 GCA_049584355.1 Roseiarcus sp.
TCTGATGTCGGCATTCCAAGCCTTCCGACAGCAAGGGGTCTGGACGGACAAGCGAGCCGACAACATCGTCGACGGCGGCGCCCCGTTCTACGGCAACTATGCGACCCGGGACGGCAAATATGTCGCGGTCGGCGCGATCGAAGCGCAATTCTACGCCAATTTGCTTTCTGTCATGGGGTTGGAGCCGTCGAACCTGCCGGATCAAAACGATCGGCGCGCCTGGCCCCGGATGCGCGAGCGCTTCGCCTCCGTTTTTCGGACACGCACACGCGATGAATGGATCGCCTTGGCCGCCGGCCGGGACGCGTGCCTTTCACCGGTGCTCTCGATCGACGAGGCGCCGGAACATCCGCAGATGCGAGCGCGAAACGTGTATTCAGCCTTCGATGGGCTGCGGCATCCGAGCCCCGCGCCGAGATTCGACAGAACGCCCGCGACGCTGGACCGCCCAACGCCGCGCCCCGGCCAGAACAGCCGCGAGGCACTCGCAGATTGGGGGCTGGCTCCCGAGGAGATCGCTGCGCTCGACGCCGGCGGCGCGATGGTCCAGACTTGACCCAATGCGCCTGATCCTCGTTCGCCATGGGCGACCTGACGAAGGCGATCTGGACTCGCCTAACGATCCGCCGCTCAACCTCGAGGGCCGGCGGCAGGCGCGGGCCGCGGCGAACTTGCTGGCGAGCGAACCCATTACGCGCATCGTCGCCAGCCCATTGTTGCGCGCGCAAGAGACAGCGGAGCCGCTGGCTGAGCGGCTCGGCCTGCTCATCGACACGGTCGACGGCTGGGCGGAAGCCGATAGGCGGGCGACCCGCTACCGTTCCACCGAGACGCTACGCGCGGAGGGCGGCGAGGCTTGGGCGCGCTTTCTGCACGATCCAATTCGCTATCTCGGCGCGGAGCCGGAGGCGTTCCGCGCCGGCGTGCTCGCAGCGCTGCGCGAAACCGCATCGTCCGAGAACAGAACCTCGAGGGTCGTCGTTTTCACGCACGGGCTTCCGATCAACGTGGTGCTTTCACACGCGTTGGGTCTCGCGAGCATTACGCACTTCCTGGTCGCTTACGGCTCGGTGACACGCCTGCGGCGTCGTGACGACGGCGGCTACGGTGTGTCCAGCGTCAACGAAACCGGCCATCACAGGGTCCCTGCAGACGAATGATGGGAAAGCGCGAAATCTTGCTAACGGAAGACTCATTGCCGAGCCGGGATGGTCGCGACATCGTCGGCCTACTTGATCTGGCGAGGCTCGCTCCGAACCAGTTCCGCAGCCGCTGCGCCGAAAGGAACGAACACGGCCGCATCTACGGAGGACAGTTGCTAGGTCAGACCGTTGCCGCGGCCGCTCGCACGGCCCCTGATGATCGTCCGGCGTCGTATTTGCAATTTCTCTTCGCCGCCGGAGGCCTTCCTGAACTCGCGATCGATTATGAAGTTGCGCCGCTGCAGGACGGCAAACGCTTCGCCTCGCGGAACATTCGCGGCTCGCAACGCGGCAGCCGGATCGTATGCGACGCCAGTGTGAGTTTCGCTGCGCCGATCGAGGCGCCAGCGCATCGGGCGCCTCCGCCCGCCGATTGCGGCCTCGACAGCGACCCCGAGCGCCTGCCGGGCCTGGCGGACATCGACGCGTCTGAGGCGCGCGAGGTCGAGAGCACGCTCGACTATTCATATCGCCCGCATGTCGCAATCGATTTCCGCGCGCCCTACGTCGAGGACTTGCTGCGCCCGAACGTCGACCAGCCCCGAATGCGGTTCTGGATCAAGATGAGATCGCCTCTTGCGGACAGTTCCGCCCTGCACGCGGCCGCCTTCGCCTACCTGTCCGACTACTGGATCAATTTCGCCGCGTGCATAGGGCACGTGAAAACAATGGCGGACATGAACGCGAGGCTTTACGTCGCAAGCCTCAACCATACGATTTGGTATCACCGCGCTCTGCGCGCTGACGACTGGTTGCTGTTCGACTGCGTGAGCCCGAGCGGCGCAATGGGGCGCGGCCTTTCGATCGGCCGTATCTACGACCGTGCAGGCATTCTGGTCGCTAGCGCCGCGCAAGAGTGCCTTCTCGCGCCCGTCGTGCCCGAGGAGCGCGGAACATGAACCTGGACTTCGTCCGCCAGCGTCGCTTTGAGCCCATCATCCAACGTTACGATGCGCGCGACTCCGCGTTATATGCGTTGAGTCTCGGAATGGGCGAGGACCCGCTCGACGAGGACGAATTGCCCTTCGTCTATGAGGGCCACGGACCGCGCGCGGTTCCCAGCCAATGCGTGACGCTCTGCTGGCCGCCGTTCTGGCACAAGGAGCCGGCCGCGCAGATCTCCTGGCGGCGCATCTTGCACGGCGAGCAGAGCTTCAGGCTGAACCGGCCGTTGCCGGCCGAGGCGACCGTGCGCGGCCATCACGCGATTGTGGCCGTCGAGGACAAGGGGCCCTCGCGAGGCGCGCTCGTCTACACTGCGCAGCAACTTACGGATGCAGACAGCGGCGAACCTCTGGCCAGCCTGCGGTCGGCCGAGTTTCTGCGCGATGACGGAGGCTGCGGCGGTTTCGGCGCGCCGCCAGCTCTGACGCGGCCGCTGGAAACGGACGGCGAACGAAGTGTCGTCGTCGAGTACCGAACGTCGCGCCAAGCGGCTCTGCTCTACAGGCAGGCGAGCCGAGACTATATGCCAATTCACGCCGACCCCGACATCGCGCGGGACGCCGGATTCGAGCGCCCGATTTCGCATGGATTGAACACATTCGGGCTCGTGTGCCGCGCTGCGCTCAAGCATCTCGCGCCTGGTCGCCCGGAAACGCTCAAATCGATGTCGGTGCGGTTCGCGGCGCCTGCCTATCCCGGCGACACGATTCGCATCGAATTGTTCGCGACGGCGCAGGGAGCACGTTTCCGTGCGCGCGTGTTGGAGCGAAAGGCGTTGATCCTGGACCGTGGAGAGATTGAGCTCTGGTGAGCGGTAACGACGTTTGTCGCGCTGCGCTTAAACGTGAGATTGCGCCCGCTTGCGAAGATCACTGCAGTTGAAAACGAGATTCATGGCGCACTGAGTCTCAAATTAGCTGCATAAATGAGACTCAATGTTCGGGCTGGTTCGGCGCGAAAATGCCGGCGCCAATGGTTTCGAAACGAGCGTGGCAGGCCCCAATCGTCGTTGCTTTGAGTTGCGCGATGCTCTTTCGGTTGGATCGCGGCTGAGCCAATTCCCAGAGTCCGCGACTCCCCTGCCCCTGGCTCGGCCTTGCAATGACCAGGGGCTCAGATAGGTTCTTCGACCTATTTGTGAGGAGCGCGCCATGGCGACGGGCACAGTGAAATGGTTCAATGCGACGAAAGGTTTCGGGTTTATTCAACCTGACGCGGGTGGGGCCGATGTGTTCGTCCATATCAGCGCCGTCGAACGGGCCGGCCTCCAAAACCTGAATGAAGGGCAGAAGATCGCCTACGAGGTCGTCGCCGACAGGCGCACCGGCAAATCCTCAGCGGACAATTTGAAGCCAGTCTGAAATTGCCAGTGTCCTTTCATGTCGTCATCGCGTTTGATCGGGATGCTGAAGGCGACCGGAAGGCCGGTGAAGCTTATGAGGTCATGAGTCCAATCGTGGCGGAACGCCGGGCACGGTCGCTCGTGCTCGAACACACGGGCGCTTGGGTGTTTTCTCACGGGCGGGGTTTCGGCGAGCGGGAGCGCGGGTCATTTCCCGGACGGCGCTCGCCGACCAAACCGTCTTCGAGTTTGCGTTGGTCCCGGTTTCGGTGATGCGTTCAAACTTTGCGCAGACAGAGTCCGCCGTTTAGGCCCCAGCGAATGGGAGGCTAGATCGCCAAATCGGCAGCTATGATGCGTCGCTCGGCGAACAAACCCGCGCCGCCAAGTCTCGGCATTTTCTCACCGCTGCGCTACGCGGTGTTCCGGCGCATCTGGACCGCGAGTCTGTTGTCCAACCTCGGGCTTCTGGTTCTGGGCGTCGGCGCCGCCTGGATGATGACAAAAATCTCTTCATCGACCGGCATGGTGGCGCTGGTCCAGACATCGTTGATGCTGCCGGTCGCGCTGGTGTCGACGCCAGCCGGCGCGATCGCCGATATGTTCGATCGGCGGATCGTAGGGCTTGTTGCCCTATCGATCGCGTTGGTTGGCTCAGTTTCGCTCTCGGCTCTGGCATGGCTTGGCGTCATGACGCCCGCCCTCCTGCTTGTCTCCTGCTTCATCATTGGCAGTGGAATGGCCTTGTTCGGACCGGCCTGGCAGGCGTCTGTCAGCGAACAAGTGCCAGCGGAGGCGCTACCCGCGGCTGTCGCACTCAATGGCATCAGTTACAACATTGCCCGCAGCTTTGGGCCCGCGATTGGCGGCGTCATAGTCGCGTCAGCGGGGGCTGTCGCCGCGTTCATCACCAACGCGCTTCTCTATCTGCCCCTGTTGATCGTCTTATTTTTCTGGCGCCGTCTGAAGGAGCCGTCGCGGCTGCCGCCGGAAAGACTGGCGCGAGCTGTCATTTCGGGCGTTCGCTACATCTTCCACTCGCCGCCAATCCGAATTGTCCTTGGGCGGACCTTGGTTACCGGGATTGCCGGCGGTTCAGTCTCAGCGCTCATGACGATCGTCGCGCGCGACCTGTTGCACGGTGGCGCTCAAACATACGGCATTATCCTGGGGGCGTTTGGCATGGGTGCAGTGGTAGGAGCGGTCAATATATCCAAGCTTCGCGGACGTCTGGGAGACGAAGTTTCGATCCGCCTGTGCATGATCGTCATGGGCCTGTGTGTCGCCCTTGTCGCGATAAGCCGCTTGCGCGTGCTATCCGGGAGCGCGCTCGTCTTCGCGGGAGCCGGCTGGACGGCTTCGGTCACGCTGTTCAATGTCGGTGTCCAACTCGCAGCCCCGCGCTGGGTCGCCGGTCGCGCGCTAGCCGCCTATCAGGCGGCCATCACAGGTGGGATTGCGCTCGGCAGCTGGATGTGGGGCAGCATAGCAAACGTGATTGGGGTCGAGGGAGCGCTGCTCATTTCTGGCGCTGCGTTGGTTGCTTCGCCATTGCTCGGCTTATGGATGCGGATGCCAACGGTCAGCGGCCCTAACGAGCTGTCGCTTGACGTCCTTGCCGACCCCGAGGTGCGCCTCTCGCTGACCCCACGCAGCGGACCGATCGTGGTAGAGATCGAATATCGTGTCGATCCGGCCAAGGCGCGCCTCTTCTACGCGGTCATGCAGCACGTTCAACTAAGCCGTCAGCGGAACGGAGCCTATGGGTGGTCGATCGCGCGCGATATCGCCGATCCTGAACTATGGACGGAGCGCTACCATTGCCCAACGTGGCACGACTATCTGCGTCAGCGAAGCCGGTCGACGGCGTCGGAGCGCGCCTTGCACTTGCGCGCAAACGAATTCCATATGGGTCCGGAGCCAATCCGGATTCGCCGCATGCTGGATCGCCCTATCGGATCCGTGCGCTGGAATGCCAATCGGCGTCCAGGAGATCGCGACCGGCGGCACTCGTCCTGAGAATCTTCTGCTTGCGACACCTCAATACCTATCGCGAAACAAGCCCGATGTCCGGCTCAGCAGCGCCGCACGCGTGATCGATCCTTCCCGTCACACGGTCGTCGATCAGTCCGGCGGCGTTTATCGATACGGAAAGCTCCTATCCCGACCGGCGCTACCCTGTCGGCTTCCGTTCCCCGCAGATCTCGACGAGAGTCCGGAAAGGCCATCCCTCAATTATGGTACGCTGAACAAAATCGGCGAAGTTACGCTCGGCGTGATTTGACGCATCGCGGCAGACCGGCTTGCGGCACATGTTGCCAAAGTCGGAGACGCTCGCGAGGGATAGGCGTCGTCCTCCCTGAGGTCGAAGCCGATCGTCATGAGGTCTTGTTGGGTTATGTCGGGCAAGCGACGGTATTCTATCCCACCGCCCTGCCTTGAGCCCCTCACCAAGTCGCAAACATGATCGCAACGACGACCGCCATCGTCGCCGTGGACAACCAGCCTATCGCCCACAGCGCCCGCGGCAGCACGAAGTCTCCCATCACATCTTCGCGCATCGCCATGAGCATGATGATCACCATCAACGGAACCGCGACAACGCCGTTGATTACCGCCGACCAGAACAGCGCCTTGATTGGATCGAGGCCGATGAAGTTGATGCCGACGCCGATAAGGGTCGAAATCGCGATCGTGACGTAGAATGCCTTGGCGTCGAGCGGTTTGCGGTCGAGACCGGTGGTCCAGCCGAGCGCCTCGCCGAGCGCGTAGGCGCCAGAGGCGACGAGCACGGGGACCGCAAGCAGGCCGATACCGATAACGCCCGCTGCGAACAGCGCGAAGGTGAAAACACCGGCGATTGGCCGCAGCGCCTCCGCGGCCTGAGCGGAGGTCTGGACGTCGGTGACGCCGTGCGCGTTCAAGGTTGCCGCGGTCGCGACGATGATGAACAGGCTGATCACGTTTGAATAACCCATTCCGATGTAGGTGTCGAAACGCATGCGCGAGATCTCTGCCGGCGCCTGCTCCGGCGCGTCAATGAGTGCGTGCGCGGTGGGATCGACGCGCTCGTCCTCCGCCTCCTGCGAGGATTGCCAAAAGAAACAATAGGGGGTGATCGTTGTCCCCAGCACCGCGACCACGGTGACGACGTAGTCCTTCTGCAGCGAGAAACTCGGCACGAAGGTGCTGTACAGAACAAGCTTCCAGGGTACATCCACCACGAGGGCAACCGCCAGATACGCGAGCAGCACGAAGCTGCCCCATTTCAGGATGGAGACATAGCGCTGGTATGGCGAAAACACCTCGAGCCAGGCGCAGCCGACCGCGAAACCCACAACGTAGAGACTGGCCGGCCCGCCAACCAGCAGGTTCAGCGCAGCGGCCATCGCGCCGAGATCGGCGCCGAGGTTGATCGTGTTTGCAAGCAGCAGCAGCCCGACGATCGCATAGAGCAACATTCGCGGGTAGTGCGCGCGAATGTTACCGGCAATCCCTTGCCCGGTAGTGCGGCCCATGCGCGCGCTGATCTCCTGGATCGCCGCCATCAGCGGGAAGCAGAACAGCATCACCCAGCACATTGCGTAGCCGAACTGAGCCCCCGTCTGGGAGTAGGTGGCAATCCCGCTCGGATCGTCGTCGGAGGCGCCGGTGATCAACCCCGGGCCAAGGCGGCCGAGTAGTCCCTTGTGCGTTGCGCGCTGGTAAGCGCGGCGCCGGGCGATACGCGCCGCCAGCACGGGAATCGCGTTATGAGAAGTGTCGGATTCTATCATTCCGCTCGCGTCGCCTTGTGGGTCATCGAAGACCGGCTGAATGGTACATCTTAGCTGTCGTTGGATAAATTTGGAGTGGCTGATCAGTTCTTCGTCGAGACGATCGCACAATCTGCGCGTAGCCCGACGATGAAACCGGCGGTACGAAGCGTCGCGGTGGCTACTTCAGACGGCGGCGCTGGGCGAGCGCTCGTCCGCACGCACGCGCGCTCGCACACGAGTCGATCTTCGACAAGTTTATGCGCCGCGTGGCCGACGCTGGCACGCGATGAGCGTGCGAAATGTTTTGGCGCGAGCTTGAGTACCCCAAACGGCGGGGCGCGCGCGCGCTCGCGATGAAGGGGGTTCTGCTTCGGTCGTCCTGTTCCCTCCAGCGCCATCAGCGCCGGGGTGCTCGATCGATTTGACGGTGTGGGAGCCGCTGTGCGCGTTTCCTGCGTTGCCCCTTCGTTGACCTACCGCAAGGCGGATCGGCCCGCTCCCGCTATGACGAAACACGGAAGCCGTGGAGGTCTTACATGTTCACATCATCGCTTTTATTGATTTTCATCTGCGCCGTTCCGATCGCGGCAGTGATCGCAAGAGCGTCGACGCCCCGGTCAAGACGCGCCTTGGCTGTACAGTTGGTGAGGCCGTAGAGCGACAATGCTCCGCAGCGAGTGCGCTTACGCTGAAGGTCGAGCCCTAAGCATGAGTACCAAGATGTCCTACGTTGTCGAACCGATCGGCCCGCGGACGATTGATCACGCCTATCCTTTGGCCAGGGCCTGCGGCTATGGACTGACGTTAGGCCAATGGCGAGCGTTCTGTCAGTCCCTTGGATCGCCGCCGCTTCGCGACGAGGCGGCCGGCAATAATAGCGAGCGCGCAGTCGTCGCGCGCGATCCTCAAGGATATGTCAAAGGGCTCTGCGTCTATTCGATTAGGGAGCATTTGCCATACGGCCGTCTGCTTGACGTTCCGATCTTCGTCGTCGCCAGCGCCGCCGACGCGGAGGGCGTAGCCACGGAGCTTGCCGCCGCCCTTTTGTCCAGATGCGACTGGTTGGTATGCTCCGGGATACGATTTTGGCCCATCGGGCCCGACAGCTGGAAGCGCCGACAAACGCCGGAAGCCGTCGCGCGAACCGATCATAGGCTCTTCATGCGGCCGTTGCCGAGCGCGGCCGAAATGGGAAGAGCCCTCAGCTGACGTATGTTCGGGATCAACGGGGGCTATCGATCAATTTTCCCGGTAAAGACATACCCCACGGCGCGGACCGATTTCACGAGGCTCGGGCATTTTGGATCCCGCTCGATCTTCTTTCGCAGCCGGGCGATTTGCGCGTCGATCGTGCGGTCGAAAGCCCCGAGGGCGCGTCCCCGAGTGTGATCCATTAGAGCCTCTCGGCTGAGGACGCGCCCGGGTTGCTTCGCCAGCGCCGATAAAAGATCGAATTCGCCGGTCGTGAGCGCGACGTCCTCGCCGCCCGGGGACACGAGCCGCCGGCGGGCAGTGTCGAGAAGCCAACCGTCGAACCGAATGACGTCCTCGCCGTTCTCCGGACTTCGGACGGCTGGCTCCGGCGCCGGCCTACGCCGGCGCAGCAGGCTTTTGACCCGCGCCAGCACCTCGCGCAAGTGAAAAGGCTTGGCGACGTAATCATCCGCGCCGACCTCGAGACCGACAACGCGATCGAGCAGCTCGTCGCGGCCGGTCAGCATGATGATCCCGACATCGGACTTGGCGCGGATCTCGCGCGCGAGCGAGAGACCGTCCTCCCCCGGCATGACGACGTCGAGCAGAATAACGTCGACCGGACTTGCTTTCAGTTGCATCCGCATCGCCACGCCATCCGAAACGGCGCTGACCCGATATCCCTCCTGCTGGAAATAGCGCGTCAACATCTGACGAATGCGGACGTCGTCGTCGACGATCAGAATGTGGATGGGCTGTTCGAACATTGACTTGGCGATGGGGCGACGGGTTGTGACACACTGTTACAAATCGGCGCCAATTCTCACACGCGAGCGATACGCCAGTGACATAGCGCTTCTCAGATGCGCCCCGTCAAGTCAGACAGGGAAATGCCATGTACAGCCAAACCACTATATCGTTGACGCGCGGTGCATTTCATTCGCCCGTCGGTCCAACCGATCTCGCGCCAGCGCTCAAGGACCTTTTCATCGGCCAGGTCGTCGAAACGTTTGCGGCCGGCGAAGCCCTGTTCTGGGAGGGCGATCAGGCCGGCCAAATCCTCGAGGTCTTGGAAGGCGCACTGCGCGTCTACAAAATTCTGCCGGACGGTCGACGGGCAATTATGGGGTTCATCTATCCTGGCGACGTTCTCGGCGTGTCATTCCAGGACCGCTATCTCTTCACCGCAGAGGCGATTACGGCGGTCAAGGTGCGGCGCTTTTCCCGCGGCCGCTTCTTTTCACAGGTGAACGAATCGCCGGCGCTGCGGCCACAGCTGTTCGCGCTTCTTTGCGACGAGATGTCGGCTGCTCAGGACCAGATAATGCTGCTCGGCCGCAAGAGCGCGGAGGAGCGCGTCGTCAGCTTTCTCCTCGCCATTCATCGCAAGTGCGCCGCGCCCGGCAACGAAATCGAGCTGCCCATGACTCGTCTGGACATGGCCGACTATCTCGGCCTAACGATCGAGACCGTGTCGCGGATGATGACAAGCCTTGTCCGGCGCGGCTTCATTCATTCAACTGGACGTCACAGTGTCGCCCTGCGTAAACTCAGCGCGCTGCGACAAATCTCCGGCAGCGACGAAGATGAGGCTGATGGGCAGCCTTTGCCCGCGAGGCGGGCAGTTTGGCCAAATTGAAGGCGAGCGGAGGGGCCGAGCCTGGATAGATCGCAAGACACGGCCAAATCGGTCGCCGCAGTAGATTTTGCTGAAATGGCCGAAGTGCTCGACCTGACGAACATCGTCATTCATGACGAGCAGGGCAAGGTCCTCTACTGGACAACCGGGTGCCAGCGCCTTTACGGTTGGAGTCGCGACGAAGCGCTCGGACAGGTTCTCCACGATCTTCTGAAGACCCGCTATCCGCTGCCGCGCGCAGAAATCGTCAGGCAGCTGCGCAAACGCGGCAGCTGGCAAGGCGAACTTGAACAGCAGACGAAAGACGGTGCTCTCGTTTCGATCACGAGCCTTTGGGTCGCGCGGCCGACCGCAGATGAGAGAAATTCGTCGGTCCTTCAGATCAACAGCGACATCACTGCACTGAAACGGACCCAGGCGGAGCTCGTGACCCGCGAGGCGCATCTGCGCTCGATCCTCGATACGGTTCCCGAGGCGATGATCGTCATCGACGACCGCGGCGTGGTAACCTCCTTCAGCGCAGCGGCGGCGCAACTGTTCGGCTACGGGCCGTACGACGTCATCGGGCGACACGTCAAGATCCTGATGCCTGCTCCCTACCGAGAAGAACACGACGGTTACGTCGGCCGATATCTGGCGACGGGAGAGGCCCGGATCATCGGATACGGCCGCGTGGTCAAGGGCCTAACGAAGGGCGGCGAAGTCTTTCCGATGGAACTCGCCGTCGGGGAGGCGCAGGCCAGCGGCCAGCGCATCTTTACCGGGTTCATTCGCGATCTGACGGCTCGCCAGAAAATGGAGGAGGAGCTCAGGCAGTCGCAAAAGATGGAGGCGATCGGCCAGCTGACCGGGGGCGTCGCGCACGACTTCAATAATCTTTTGACGGTGATCACCGGCAATCTCGAGATGCTCGAGCCCAGCCTCAATAACCCTCGTGATCGCGAGATGTTGCGCGAAGCCCAGGACGCGGTCCAGGACGGCGCCAAGCTGACCGCCCAACTCCTTGCCTTTGGCCGCCGCCAGCCGCTGAACCCCGAACCCACCGATATCGGTCCACTGGTGTCAAATTTCGCCGAACTCCTGCGTCGAACCTTGGGTGAAGCGAACGAACTGAGCGTCGTAACAACCGGATCGACGCATCTTGCGGTCGTCGATGCGCCGCAGCTTCAGAACGCCCTATTGAACCTGGCGATCAATGCGCGGGACGCAATGCCCGGCGGCGGCCGCCTCACCATCGAAATTTCGCATGCCCGTCTCGACGCGGATTATGCCCAGATGTATCCGGAAGTCCGCACCGGCCCCTATGTATTGATTGCTGTCACCGACACCGGCGAAGGCATGTCCGACGACGTACGGCAGCGGGCCTTTGAGCCTTTCTTCACCACCAAACCGACCGGGGCGGGTACAGGTCTCGGCCTCAGCATGGTATATGGCTTCGTCAAGCAATCCGGGGGCAACGTCCAGCTCTATAGCGAGTTGGGTCGAGGGACGAGCGTACGCGTTTTTCTGCCGTTGGCGGAAGGCGTCCAAAAGACCGCCGGACCAACGGCAGGCAAGGCTGACGTTGACGCCATGCCGGGCGGATCGGAGACGATCTTGGTTGTGGATGACGACCCCCGTTTACGTAGAGTCGTCTGTTCGCGTCTGAGGGGCCTCGGGTACCAAGTCATCGAAGCGGACAACGCGTTGAATGCCCTCGCGCTCCTCGCGACTCATCCCGAAAGCGCGATGATCTTTACCGACTTCGTGATGCCTGGCGGCATGAACGGCAACGATCTGGCGGAGGCCGCCCTTGCGGCGAAACCGAACATCAAGGTCCTGTTCACGTCGGGCTATGCGGCGCCGGACGCCGCGCGGCGCCAGTTTCGAGCCGGCGCCTGGCTCAAGAAGCCTTACACGGCGATCGAGCTCGCGGAGAAAATTCGCCATGTGCTCGACGGGACGGCCGTGTAGGGAATAGCGAGGCCCGTCTGCGCTGCGCGAAATATTCTGGCGCGCCCGGCCGATAAAAATGAATATTTCGTCGTCATCGAAGCGCAGGATTGATCGATCTCAAGGAAGGATGGCCGGAGCCTAGCCTCCCCCTTCCTTCTGCCAAAGGATCCCACAAATCGCTGACGGTTTGTCTTGCGACAACTCAAAGCTTGGACCAGTCTCAAGGCGTGATCGCCACCTTCAGCACGCCGTCCCGCTGATGGCCGAACAGTTCATAAGCCTGCTCGATCTGATCGAGCTTGAACCGATGCGTAATCAGCGGCTGGAGATCGACACGCCCTTTGGAGATTACCGACATAAGGCGTCGCATGCGTTCCTTGCCTCCCGGACAAAGCGTTGTGACGATCGAGAGATCAGAGAGACCGGCTCCGAAGGGACCAAGCCGTATTGTGAGATCGGACGAGTAGACCCCGAGGCTTGACAACATTCCGCCCGGGCGCAGAACGCGCAGCGCGGATTCGAATGTCGATTGAGTTCCCAACGCCTCAATCGCGACGTCGACGCCGCGGCCGTCCGTCAGGCGCATGATTTCGGCGACCGGATCGGTCTCTTTGAAGTTGATGCTATGGTCGGCGCCGAGATGTCTTGACATAGCCAATCGCTCAGGCAGCGCGTCGACGGCGATGATCGTCGTCGCGCCACATAGCTTCGCGCCTGCCGTCGCGCAAAGTCCGATCGGGCCCTGAGCGAAGACCGCGACTGCGTCCCCGATTTTCACACCCGCGCGCTCGGCGCCGCTGAACCCGGTCGACATGATGTCCGGACACATCAACACCTGTTCGTCGCTAAGTTCATCGGGCACGGGCGCGAGATTGACCATGGCGTCGGGCACGCGGACGAATTCGGCCTGGCAGCCGTCAATCGTGTTCCCGAATTTCCACCCCCCGATCGCTTTGAAGCCGTGTTTCTCGCCCGGCCCGTCCTGGCTCAGGCAACCGCACAAGCAGGCGCTGCTGTGGCCGCTCGGTGTGATCGCGCCGGCGATGACTCGTTGCCCCTCGCGAAAGCCGGTGACAGACGACCCCAGCTTTTCGATCACGCCAACAGGCTCGTGACCGATCGTTAAGCCCCGCGCCACCGGATACTCGCCCTTGAGAATATGGATGTCGGTGCCGCATATGGTCGTAGTTGTCACGCGCATCAGCGCGTCGAGCGGACCGATATCCGGGATCGGCTTTTCGTCGAGCGCGATGCGGCCCGGCTTAATGAAGATCGCCGCCTTCATTTTTGGCATCCGTAGCCTCCTCATTTATTATTCGTCCGGCGCACATCGCGGCTGTACTGCTTTTCCCGGCACGCAAGACAGAACGAATGATAAGTACGATCTGCGGCCCCTTAGCATTGACGCAGGTCAAAGGACGTATAGCGTCCGCCACCAAAAGTGAGATTGCTCGCGTGGAAGCCCGCTGGGTCCGCAGGCTACTCGTGCCGATTTTCTCCGCGATGTCTCTTGTCGTGTTTCAGTTCTCGGCGTAGCAGCCGCGCAGCCAGCTACGAGCGATAGAGTTGGGGTTGACCAAGTCGCCACGGGTCACAGGCTGGCGCTCGAGATTTGCAGCGCCTGCCATATCGCCGCGCCGACCCAACGGCGCCGGCAATATTGCGCGATCCGCCTTCCAGTCTTGAGTCGATCGCGATCAGACCGGGGACGAGCGCATCCGTTCAGAATTTTTGCTGACCATTCGTCTCTCTTTGGCGAACGAAGACATGCCGAACCCGCGCCTCGCCGAGGGACGATGCGCGCGACCTCTCTGCCTAAGGCATGAGCTTGCGGCAAAAGAAGGATTAGAGCACCAGACGGTCAGATTGAATCGGCGGGGATTCCAGGTAGGGGGAGAATGTGATTCACTTCCGGATTGGAGGTGATTTGCGATGCCGAAGCCCTATTCGCTGGATCTTCGCGAGCGTGTGGTGAGTTACGTTGAGGCCGGGCATTCGCGGCGCGCGGCGGCGGCCCATTTCAGGGTGTCGCCCTCGTTTGTCATCAATTTGATGACGGCTTTTCGCGAGCGCGGGGCGGTTACGCCCAAGGCGCTCGGCGGCTGGCGACACAGCAAGCTCGACCCGCACCGCGTCTTCATCTTGCGCCGCGTGGCGGAGAAGGACGACATCAGCATGCCGGAGTTGGCCGGTGA
>JBAUXQ010001009.1:0-1518 GCA_049584355.1 Roseiarcus sp.
GCCATGGCCGCGCTCAGCCGCTCAAGCCGCGCCGGATTGAGTCCGACGCTTTCGGGCGGCGCATGGGGCAGGGTAGGCGCGGTCATGGCGGTCTCGAGCAAGCGGGGATGATCGACGGAAAATCGAGTATTAGACAAGGGAGGCGGTGTAGAGATTCGCGAACGTCTGGTTGAGATGGACTCGATAGTCGGGCGCCTGCACCATGAGGATCGCGAACAGCGAGTCCTGCGGCGAGATCCGAAAGGTCGTTCCCGCCCAACCGCCCCAGAAATAGTCGCCGACCGATCCTGGCGTCGTCGCGAGTCCATATTGCAGGCGCACGCCGAAGCCGAGACCAAAGCCATGACCCGGCGGGAGCACTTCGCTACTTCGGTCCACGTCCGGTCCCAGATGATCGCTCGCCATGAACCTGATCGTCCGCGGGCCGAGGATGCGCTCGCCGTCGAGTGCGCCGCCGGCGCTCAGCATGGCGAGGAAGCGCGCGTAGTCGCCGAGCGTCGACCAGAGGCCGCTGCCGCCGGACTCGAATCGCGGCGGCTCGGTCATGGGATTGGGATCGACGCCGAGATTTGCGTAGACTTGTGGCGACATCGGCTTCGCCTCGCGCGCGAGCTTGCCAGGCGGGATGAAAAAGGCGGTGTCGTCCATGCCGAGCGGGCCGAAAATGCGCGCGCGCAGAACCTCTCCGAGCCGGCCGCCTGCAACCAGCTCGATGACACGGCCGAGCACGTCGGTCGAGAGACCGTATTCCCAAACCTCTCCAGGCTGATGTTGCAGCGGCAGGGCGGCCAACGCCCCCACATGCTCGGCGAGCGTTCTGTCCTGGCTCAAGAAGTTCGCGGCCGCGACCAGCTCTTGCACCTTCGATGTTCCGGTGAAGCCGTAAGTGAGCCCGGACGTGTGCCGCATCAAATCCTGGATTGTAATCGGCCTCTTGAGCGGAACGAGATCGAGCCTGTCGCCGTTCTCCACCCCGACCTTCGTCTCGGCGAAGGCGGGGATATATTCGGACAGGGGATCCGTGATCAGCATCCGCCCCTCCTCGACCAGCGTCATCGCCGCCACCGAGACGATCGGCTTGGTCATCGAATAGATTCGGAAGATCGCGTCGAGCGGCATCGCCGGCCCATCCGGCCCGAGGTCGCCCAGCGTCCTGGTGAAGCCGACTTTGCCGTTGCGCGCGATCAGCATCGAGAGCCCCGGCGCCCGTCCGGCTGCGATCTCGCGCTCCATGACCGCCGTCAGCCGCTTGAGCCCGGAGCGCGAAAGGCCGATTTCGTCGGGCTCGGCCGTCGGCAGGCCGGCAAATGTCCGGGTGAGCGTGTCGGTCATCGCGTCCTCCGTTGGCGGGCGGCACGCTTCCAGAAATGAGCGCGTGGCGCAATGCCGAAAAAACGCCCCGCTGGACAGCGGATCGCCCGCGCGAGACAAAGGCGGCCAATGAGCCTTGTCGACGATGCCGGCCCGAAGGCCGAGCCGCCGCCGGCGCCGCTCGCCGAGCGGCTGCGGCCGAAGACG
>JBAUXQ010001010.1:0-2706 GCA_049584355.1 Roseiarcus sp.
TCACCGCTGCGTCGGCCAGACCGCGCGCGTCGTCGGCGATGGCGACGCATTGTTCGATGCCGGGCAGGCCCTGGGCGCCGACGTGCGTGGTGACGAGGGGCAACCCCTCTCGCAGCGCTTCGACCACCTTTGATTTGACGCCCGCGCCCATTCGAAGCGGCACCATCGCAATCCGAGCCCGACCATAGCGCGCCCTGAGCTCGTCCTCACTCACGCGACCCCTGACCTCGACCCGGGCGCTGGCGAGCGCGCGCACAACTTGGGTGGGATTGGCGCCGACCAATGACAGCGTCGCGTCGGGGACTTCCTCCCAAACCAGTTTCATAATTTCGCTTGCCAGCCAGACGGCCGCATCGACATTTGGAGGGTGGCCAAATCCCGCGACAAAGACGATCTCGTGATTCTTTGCCGGTTCGCGGCCGTCGCCGAACTCCTCATACGCGTATGGGATGATGGTTTCCGCCCGCGCCGATAAGGGTAGCGCCACGGCGGTTTCTTCCGGCGACGGGTAGAGCACGACGTCCACCTGCTTCCAGACAGACTTCTCGATTCCCTCCATGATAGTCACGTCGACGCCCAATTGAGCGTCGACCGTCCTTTCGGCTTCCATGCGCATTCGCTGAAAATGGAGGTCGTGACCGTAGTAGACGAGCTTCGCTTTCGAATGACGTCGTAAGGGCGCGATGTATCGCACAGCGAAGGTCGGGCGGCTGAGCACGGCGAGCGACAGCGCGTGGCCGTTTTTCTTGATCCAGTCATCGAAATAAACGCCAAATCCGTAGAAAACCTCGACCCCCAGGCTCTGGAGCGCTTCGGCGTATCCCGAATCATAAGCGAGGTTGTCTGGCCAGAATTTCACGACATAGCCCGCGTGCAGCAGGCATTCGATGATCGCGATCATCGTCCGGGAGCCGGCGTCCTGATCCGGTTGCGGAATATAATGATCGACCACCAATGCGATTTTCCGACCGCGACTTCGATCGCGCGCCCACATGACGTCGGAACCGGGGCGGAAATTCTCCCGCGAGAGGGTCTCGCGCCATCGATCGTAGAACTTTCTCGTGTTCTCGATCTGATAGGCCTTGACCCCCGTCTTCACGTCCCGACCCAGGCTCAGTCCTTCCAGATGAACGATTGACGAGGACGGACAATAATAGACCTTCCTCCCCGCAGCCCTTATGCGGAATGCGAGATCACTGTCCTCGCAATAGGCGGGCGTGAAAATCTCGTCGAATCCACCGAGTTGCCGCCAGAGCGGGCGTGGAATGAGAATCCCGCAGCCCGAGACGTAATCGGTCTCCCGCACGTAATTATACTCGGCCTTCTCGGGGTCATCGGACCTGCCATAATTCCAAGCCGAACCGTCGTCCCAAATGATCCCGCCCGCCTCCTGAAGGACGCCGTCAGGATAGAGCAGTTTGGCGCCGGCCAGGCCGGCGTCGGGAAATTGGTCAAAGATCGAAAGCAACGAATCGAGCCAGCCTTCGCGCACCAGCGTGTCGTTGTTGAGGAAGAATAGATACTCTCCCTTGGCGAGCCGAGCGGCGCCATTGCATGACCTGAGAAAGCCGAGGTTGCTCGGATTGACCTCGAGTCTGAGCCCCGCCATTCCTCCGAGGGTTTCAATCCCGGGATCGCCGGAAGCGTCGTCCACGACGATGACCTCGAAAGGCGTCTTGGGCGGAAATCTCCCGATGGATTTCAGGCACTGCAGGAGGAGCCACGGCTTTCCAAAGGTGGGAATAATGACGGATACCAGAGGATGGTCGCTGGTCGGCAGCCGCACGTCAGCGACGTCTGCGCTCCGCAGTAACCGCTTGTTCTCCGTCGTCAGGATCGGTCCGATATCCAGGGGCTTGCGGGCCGGCGCGCCGGGGGGCGCGAAGTACCTATCGAATCGATTTGGGCTCCGGCTTTCCGCCGACCTCGCGAACCGCGCCGACATTCGCCCCGAAATCGGCCTGCTCGCGGCGCTGAGTATGCGCAGCAACCGCCTGGTCGTGGCGAACTTGACCGGGCGCCACGGCCGTTCGTAGGTCCGTTTGAGTTGGCCCGCCAGATATGCGCGCTCGCTCATCAGGTGCGCGATCACGAGCCGGAGCGACTCGCGAGCAGCAAAGGCCGAATCGCGCTCGGTCTCGTATTGCGCGGCTCGAAGCTCCGCTAACGCCTGCGCCTGTCGCGCGGCGTCCCGCTCGGCGATCAGATCCGGGGAAAGCGTCTCCGCGTCTCGTCGCGGCTGCGGCGACTCCCCCGCGGCGACGTCCAGCGGCTTCGAATCGTTCACGTCCTCAATCCAATCGCGTCCCCCGAGCGCCTAAGTATCGCCTCCGGCGGGCCCCTACCACCAGCATCGTTTGCGTGTCCAGTCTCGCGCCTCCTCGGCCGGCAGTCCAGCAATCCAGCTTGTATCAGTGGTCCCAATGTGGTTATCGATCGCCTTTCCCGAGAGATCGTCTGATGATTGCGCGCCGCGCCGCCACGTTGAGATCGACGTCATTTATTGGGTGTAACGTCAGGCCCGGCCAGCGCCCCGAGCGCCCCATCTGGGCCGCTGGAAGCAGCAGCTCGGCTCCCGGCGCTGCGCCCGTCGTCGCATTCGCCAGCGACCCGGCCGCCCCATGACCACCGCGGCGCCGCCGAGGCGGGTTGCGCTCATCGACCGCGACGGAACGATCATCGTCGACAAGGTCTACTTGCGGGATC
>JBAUXQ010001011.1:0-2886 GCA_049584355.1 Roseiarcus sp.
CGGAGTAGCGGACGATCGCGCGGTCGAGATCGACGACCGGCAGCGCCAGCCCAGCGCGCTGCGCGAGACCGCCGAGCGCGCGTACGTCGACGAACGGCGCGACCCGCGGGGACGCGCCGCCGAGAAGCTCGCTCTCGGCGATCGTCAGGCTCTGGCGAAGTTCGGTCAGCGTCTCACCCCCGATCAGCGCGGCGATGAGGAGGCCGTCGGGTTTCAGCGCGCGGCGCATCTGAACCAGCGCGCCCGGCAGATCGTTCACGCTCTGCAGCGCCAGGAGAGAGACGGCGAGGTCGAGGCGCCCATCCGCGACCGGCAGACACTCGAGGTCGCCGACGACGGCAAGAAAAGCGCCCATCCCCAGGCTCGCCCGAGTCGGAGCGATCCGGACGACCCAGTCGACCTGCCCGCCGGCGGCAAGCTGAACCGCGCCGTGGGGGCCGGGCGAGCCGAAGTCGCCGGCGGCGGCGAACCGCCGTTTGACTAGCGACACCCGCTCCCCAAGGTCTTGCGCCGCCCTGGCGAGGAGGAACTCCGCAGGCGCGTCGCCGCTTTCCTGCGCCCAGGCGCGATCGAGGCGTCGATTGATGAGATCGCGATCGAATATTCGCGGCGGCGTCGGAGGCGGCATGGACCGTCCCTTATGCTCAGACCGCCCCTCGCGCAAAGCCCCGGTTCGGGCTAACGTTGGCGAATGGACGCCATTGCGGCGCTTAACTCTGAGCAGGAGGCTGGCCCGTCTTGGACGCGACGCGGCGGCGCTCTCGTTACGCGCCTGGCTCAGGCCGCGCTCGACACCCTCTATCCGCCGACATGCCTTGCCTGCCGCGCCGCAACGGATTTGCATGGAGCGCTCTGCCCGCGCTGCTGGAGCGCGATGCGATTCATCGAGCGGCCGTTTTGCGAGCGTCTCGGGACGCCGTTCGAGCAAGACCTTGGGCAGGGCCTCATCTCGCCCCAGGCGATGGCCGATCCGCCCGTGTTCGCCCGCGCCCGGGCGGTGGCGCGGTTCGAGGACGGGCCGGCGCGCACGCTCGCGCATCGGCTCAAATATTCCGACCGCGCCGAGCTCGCCCGGCCAATCGCTCGCTGGATGGCGCGCGCAGGCGCGGATGTGCTCGCCGACGCCGATCTCCTGACGCCGGTGCCGCTGCATGCGTTGCGGCTGTGGCGGCGGCGGTTCAACCAGGCGGCGGCGCTGGCGGCGGAAATTTCGCGCCAGACCGGCAAGCCGTGCAACCTGAGCGCGCTTCTGCGGGTCAAGGCCACCCGAAGCCAGATCGGCCTGACCCGCGCGCAGCGGGCTGAAAACGTCCAGGGCGCGTTTCGCGCCGCCGCCGGCGCCCCGGTGCGCGGGCTCAACGTCGTGCTGATCGACGACGTTTTGACCTCCGGCGCGACCGCCAACGCGGCCTCCCGGGCGCTCTTGAGGGCGGGCGCGAAGCGGGTGGACGTGCTGGTGTTCGCCCGGGTTGTGACCGGCGCGTAACTTCCCATATAGTGGGAACGGCGCGACTCTGCGCCCCAAGGGATTGTTCACGCGTGCCGCCGATCGTCATCTATACCAAGGCGACTTGCCCGTTTTGTCACGAGGCCAAGGCGCTGCTCAGAACCAAGGCGGCGCCGTTCGAGGAGATCGGCGTCGACGGGGATCGTGCTGCCCAGGCGGCGATGGCGGCGAAGGCGAACGGCCGCTGGACGGTGCCGCAGATTTTCATCGGCGAGACGCATGTCGGCGGCTGTGACGATTTGCAGGCTCTTGAGGCGGCGGGCGAACTGGACGGGCTATTGGCGGGCTGAACGATGATCAAATACGCGCTCGGCTGCGCCGAAGGGCATGCGTTCGAAAGCTGGTTCCCCGACAGCGCCGCTTATGAGAAGCAGCGCAAGCGCGGCTTGGTCGCATGCCCCGAATGCGGCTCGACTGACGTCGACAAGGCGATCATGGCGCCGGCCGTCGTCGGCGGCGAGCGCGCGGCGGGCGAACCGGGTCCCGAGATTGTTGTCGACGGCCGGCGCCGGCAGGCGCGCGAACTCCTCACCCGCATGCGCCGGGAAATCGAGGCCAACACCGACGACGTTGGCTCCAAATTTCCACAAGTGGCGCGAGCCATCCATCTCGGCGAGGAGCCTGAGCGCGCGATTCGCGGCCGCGCCAGCCTCGAGGAAGCGCGGTCGCTGGTGGAAGACGGCGTCGGCGTGTTCCCGCTGCCGATGCTGGAAGACGAACTCAACTAGCCTTGCCGGCGGCGCGAGGGCCGGGCCGACCGGCCGCTTTTCGCTGGCTTTCGCCGCCTACTTTTCGTCGACGCGGAATTCCGTCGCCTCGACGACGGTCGTGCCAATCATCGTGCGCACCGAAACCCGGAACGGAATCAGCACGTGGTCGCGTTCGATCGGCGCCAGCCAGACCTCGAGGTCCTTGTTGTCGGCCATGAACTTGGTCGCCGGGCGGTCGCGCCGATGGCCGGCTATGGGGACATAGCGCGCGGCGCAAACGACGACCGGGCCCTCGTAGCCCTTGGTCGCCACTCGCCGCTCGCCGATATAGGTTAGGTCGATGTCGAAACGGGTATAGCCGTCGAAGATCGGAACCTTGCGGTCGCACGCGGCCGGCGACACGATCGGTCCCGAGGCGGGCGCCGGAATGATCACCGCGCCGACCGGATCGACGACGCCCTTCTCGTCGCTGGGCCCAAGCGGAACTCGGTCCGGCTTGTCCTCGTACGGCGGCGAGATGTCGATGCCGGTCACCGCGTTGCCGGCGAGCGCCATGCGAATGGTGCGGGTCATTTTTGAGTCCGCGGCGATGGTGGCGAAAGTCGCGGGCGACACACGGCCTTGCACGATCGCTCCGTTGCCTGCCGAAGCGCCCCGCGCATTGTTGAG
>JBAUXQ010001012.1:0-1563 GCA_049584355.1 Roseiarcus sp.
CGGAGGGACGAAAATCGTCGACCAGCACCCTGACCGACACGCAGGCGCGGCAGCTCTCGCACGCCGGCCGGTAGGCGATCGTCTGCGAGCGGCGGAAGCCGGTCTGGGTCAGGAGGTCGTTGAGCGCGGCCGCCCGCTTGCCGACCAGATGGGTGAAGATTTTCCGCTCCTGCTGGCCGGGCAGGTAGGGGCACGCCGAGGGAGCGGTGAGATAGAACTGCGGGGCGTCGCGCGCTTCCCTGGTCACGCCTTCTCCCAGTCTCCGCCCGCTTCCGCTGGCGGCGTCCGGCGATCACGAATGGCGCGAAAGCGTCGGATCAGAGCCTCCTGACGACCACGACGCCGGCGATGATGTCGTGCAGGCATCGCTTCTCGGCGTCGACCAGCGAGACCAGAAAGACCGGCGGGAAGCACCAACTGACGTAGAACAGCACCGCCTGGACCGCCGCGTTGATGAACGGAACCCGCGCGCCCGAGTCGCTCATGCGCATTTCGAGATCGAGCGCCCGCATGCCGGGCGTCGCCATGTTGCGCCCCGAGACGGTGAGGCCGTTGTAGAAGAAGGCGACAAACGGAAAGAGCGGCGGCAGGAAGAACAGCGCCAGGCCGAAGGTCAGCACGATCGACACGATCCAAAGCGCCGCCACCAGCAGGCTGACGAGCACGAAATCGACGCAAACGGCAAGGACCCGCCGGGTGCGAACGCCAGCCAGAGCGTCGGCGCGGATCACGTTCGTCGGCGTTGTGGCGTAAACATTGGACATTGGAGCCTCCGTGCGCGGGCTCGGCCAGCGCGGTCAAGGATGTGGGAGACGGCGGCGCCAAGTCAAGACCGGCGTGGGAACAGGTTGTGCGTCACCGCCTCGCGTTGGCCGAGCAGGCCGGAAGGGCGCAGGGCGATGAAAATCGTCAAAAGCGCATAAACCGCGATGTCGCGATAATCGATCGGGAACAGCGCCGACCACCCGGTTTCGGCGGCGCCGACGATAAGCCCGCCGAGAAATGCGCCGGGCAGCGAGCCGATGCCGCCGACAATCGCCGCCGCCAGCGCCTTCAAGGTCAGCGTCGCCGAGAGGCCGTAGCCGACCGCGCCGAAGGCGGCCGTCATCGTCGCGCCGGCAAGCCCGGCCAGGGCGCCGGAGAGCGCGAACGCGCGAGCGGTGATCGCCGCCGGGCTCACCCCCATCAGCTCGGCGGCGAGCGGATCGTCGGCATAGGCGCGCCATTCGCGGCCGATGCGGGAATAGCGAAAGACGATGACTAGGCCGAGACCGGCGGCGAGGGCGACCGCGCTCGAGAGGAACGCCATCGGCGTGGCGACGGTCACGAAGTCGCCCCCGCGGGCGAGCGCGAACGGCTGATTGAGCTCAGGACTCATCCAGCTCCGGTCGCCCTGCGCCAGGCGCAAAAGCTCGCGCAGGAAGAGCGCCAAGCCGACGGTCGCCACCAGCACCTGCTGGCCGCGAGCATGGCGGAGCGGAATGAAGACCGCGCGCGCCGCGCCGAAGCCCCAACCCGCCGCGACCGCGGCGGCGAGCGCGAAGGCAACGGTCAAGAGCGGGG